>PAHA01000018.1:0-37111 GCA_002711215.1 Flavobacteriaceae bacterium | reverse complement strand
TTAAATCTAACGTTTTATTNTNTAAANATACATTTAATCGTAAAAATTAAAAAATAGCTAAAGTGGGTTTATTAATAAAAAGTTCACCNNAGCATNCTATCTNTTGNNCNTATCTGANGTTCCTACCATTTNGACTTNTTTCATCACTATTTTTGGTTTCAATNCTTANATTAGTNNTNGTAATNCAATTNAAANTNGAGAATGATTNAANATAAAATATTTATTGGGCTTATTANNACGNTCATNCTAATNGCTTGTTCNTCTTCNAAAAGTAAATCCNTCAAAGTGATGACTTGGAATATATGGCATGGAGGGCTTCACAGCAGTGAGGCCGATGGGTTTGAAAAAGATACCATTAATACTATTAATGTTTACAAAGTCATTCATAAAGAATCTCCCGATGTGCTTTTGATGCAAGAAACCTACTGTTGTGGCATGGAAATTGCTCGAAAAGCTGGATATCCCCATTCGGTCAGGGCAAGTTCTAATCTGTCCATACACAGTAAATATCAGATTACTGATACGCTAAAAATCTTTAAACCTTTTAATGCCCATGGGGTGGTCATTAATTTGGAAGGACAAAAACTGATGTTGGTCAACACCTGGTTGCACTATCTTCCTGATGCATTTGAAGGCATGAAAAAATTAACGCCTGATTCGCTGATCGCAAATGAAGGNCCTACAAGATTAAAANAAATCACGGCCATCATCAGTGAGGTTGATCATTTGATAACCNACCTTAAAATACCAGTAATTATTGGAGGTGATTTTAATTCGCCCTCACACCTAGATTGGANCGAAAGCACAAAGGAATTTCATTATGGGAAATCAGTAGTATGGCCGGTNAGTTGGCTAATGATGGAGNATGGCTATNTNGATTCTTTTCGTGAAGNCAATCCCGATCCTACTCAAACATTGGAGGGAACATGGGGCTATCTTTCNNCAAGGGATATNATATCAGATCGGATTGATTTCGTTTATTACAAAAGNCAAAAACTAAAAACCCNCTCCTCTAAAATAGTGATGAAGGATCCCGAAGGCGGTTTTTTTAATTCNGATCATCGGGCNNTTTTAACTGAGTTTGAATTAAAAAACTAAACCATNGGGTAGACGNAGTCAATNANAATAAAATGNAAACATNTTTTTATTGATTTCTTNATTGATCCNGCTTTACTCNTNTTTCAAAAAAATCTTATNAGAAAGTNANACTGGTCNCTNATCNTNAATNTACCAACAAATCTNCCNTNGNCAAAAGANANTNCTAAGAAATCATNAAGGAACTNGAGAAGGCCATCGATACTTTTAATCTCCANAACATTGATTTNGTTCAAAATATTAGGGACATCATTTATNTTNAATGGAANAGTTTNGGTNTNGTTCTAANGATATANGACAAACTTAAACCCATCNTCAAAAACTATCTAATTTTGGGAAATCACGAATTTTCGATCGNCAAAATCNATTNCAAAAAGTCTAGATTTATTGCATTAGATGCTACGGATAATTCCTTCTANTNAAATGCACTNNACGATCACGACTTAATGGAANTAGATCTCTATTTNGAAAAATCCAAAGGTCAGTCAAATAGTCATGATTGTAATAGTGCATTTGGAAAATCGCTAAAAANCTGGCTCNAATAAGANTAAGACNATNCCCGTTNANTTAATAAAAGNNTTAATATTTTTTNTCATATNCNNCTAANNNCATGAGGNGATTCCTANAATTTGTGGAACGGTTATGAAATCATAAATATTATTGAAAAAAGNNNCCATTTAGTGNNATTCATNAATGGNCATAATCATTTTGTANGCTAATTATNTAAAANCGACATTCACTTNATNNCAGTGTTTGGTATTGTAGANNCCAAGAGTANCTCTNATGGAATACTCGAATTTTACTNAGACCATTTGATGTTAAGATNTNATNNAAACCAAAAAACACCAATATCAGNNAATAATTGATGCGTTTGCNAATTATTTNCANCNCNAATACTNANTCAAGAACTTTTTATNTAATGAAAAAACCTGTCNNNNGACAGGTTTTTTGTACCTCGGGTGGGAATCGAACCCACACTCCCNAAAGAACTGGATTTTGAATCCAGCGCGTCTACCANTTCCGCCACCGAGGCANAAAANAGATATTCTGNTTTGAATAGGNCATAAAAATAATAAAATATTTAAGCCTTNAATTTAAAAATNCTCAATAAAGGTGAAGCANTATTTTATTTTTAAATTTACCAATATATTATTCATATGGAAACTCCTGCAAAAATTTTTACCTGTACTCAAAGTACTGAGCTAGGTAAGTCTATAGCTAACAATTTTGGAATNAAGATTGGAAAAATCAACTTTTCACGTTATAGTGATGGAGAGTTTCAGCCCTCGTTCGAGGAGTCNGTTCGTGGAGCTCGAATATTTATTATCGGATCTACNCATCCTTCCTCCGAAAATTTGATGGAAATGCTTTTNATGCTCGATGCAGCAAAACGCGCTTCTGCTAGACATATTACAGCCGTGATGCCNTATTTTGGCTGGGCAAGACAAGACAGAAAAGATAAACCTAGAGTTCCAATAGGGGCAAAATTGATTGCAAAATTGCTNGAATCGGCNGGGGCTACACGAATTATCACAATGGACCTGCACGCCGATCAAATCCAAGGATTTTTTGAAAAACCTGTAGATCATCTTTTTGCCTCCACAATTTTTCTACCTTACATTAATTCATTAAAGCTTTCAGANCTNACGATTGCTTCACCTGACATGGGAGGATCAAAACGTGCCTATGCCTATTCAAAATTCCTGACTAGTGATGTTGTAATCTGNTATAAGCAAAGAGAAAAAGCAAATATTATNTCACATATGGANTTGATTGGAAACGTGGAAGGAAAAAATGTAATCCTAGTNGATGACATGGTAGATACGGCAGGAACACTCACAATGGCTGCAGATTTGATGAAAGATCGAGGCGCTATTTCGGTGCGTGCCATCTNTACACATGCGCTACTTTCGGGGGATGCTTACGATAAAATTGAAGAGTCTAAACTCGAGGAATTGATTGTTACAGATTCTATCCCGCCAAAAGTTAGCCACCATAAAGTAAAAGTGTTATCTTGCGCCCCATTATTTGCTGAGGTAATGAAAAACGTTCATTACAATCAGTCAATAAGTTCAAAATTTATAATGTAAAAAAAGTTTAATGAAATCGATTACTATTAAAGGATCCAAAAGAGAAAGCGTAGGCAAGGTCGCTACTAAAGCCNTACGTAATGCTGATANAGTTCCCTGCGTATTGTATGGAAGTGAAAACCCANTCCATTTTTCNGCAAATGAGCTTGATTTCAGCAAATTAGTTTTCACCCCCAANGCCCATACCGTCGTTATTGAAATCAATGGAGATCAAAAAATTAATGCCATTATNCAGGACATTCAATTTCACCCTGTTTCTGACAAAATTCTTCATNTTGATTTCTATCAANTGTCTGATGACAAAGAAGTAAATATGGAAATACCNGTANTCATTCANGGNTCTGCACCNGGAGTTATGCTTGAAGGAGGAACCTTGGTGGTCAATAAACGAAAACTNAAAGTTAGGGCATTACCCAATAATTTACCTGATTCTNTNACTGTNGATATTTCTGAATTGAAATTAGGAAATAAAATTTCTACAGCCGATTTGGACAGTAAAGATTTTACNATTCTTCACCCNGACAATACAGTAGTCTGTAAAGTAAGAANATCTAGAGCTTCTATGAGTCTTGAAGAAGAAGAATNAGAAGGAGAGGANTCTAATATAGAAGGAGAAGCTTTTNCNGAGGGCGAGAGCGGTTCANGAGANCAATAAACACTTTTTNTCAATTATAAAAAAGCATCTCTGCTTTGGGATGCTTTTTTTAATTTTACAAGATGCTATTNAAGTGGCTTTTCGGTAAATCAAAACCCATNGACATGAAAAAATTTTTGATTGTAGGTTTGGGAAATATTGGAANGGAATACCACAAAACCCGTCATAATGTAGGTTTTGAGATAATTGACTTTATNGCTGANAACTTTANAGTACAAATGAANGATNTGAAACTGGGTGCAAAAGGAATATTTAATTACAAGGGTAAAAAAATCATTCTGCTCAAGCCTTCCACTTTTATGAACCGAAGTGGTAAATCCGTNAGATACTGGGCCTTGANAGAAAATATAGCACTTGAGAATATTCTAATTATTACAGACGACATCCACCTACCNATTACATTTTTTAGACTCAAAACAAAGGGCAGTGATGGNGGGCACAATGGTTTAAAGGACATTGAATCNCANCTCAATACACCACACTATCCTCGGCTGCGTTTTGGCATTAAAAGTGAAGAAAAAACATTCAATNAAGTTGANTTTGTTTTNGGAAAATTCACTGAGGTTGAGATAGAAAAAGTAACTAAANNCTTACCTAAAAGTATGGAAATCATTCTTTCATTTATACANATGGGATTAGACATAACNATGAATAAATATAACAACAGGNTTCCTAAGGNGNAGTCCTAAANACCCCTANTAANGATTCGGAGACATTNCNCCTCTCATCCTTTGTAACAACCTTCCAATAATAATATTGATCTGAATTTAGAGNANCAGNNATAGAAGTAGAAGTTAAGTTTTCGGCTACCAAACTTAATTCANCGGGATNGGNTCCCATNTATATATCATAACTTTCAATATCATTATCTAAGTCAACGGTTTCCCATCTCAAGGTTAATTTTCCNTCCACAAGGCTTACTTGAGAATTATTCTCAGGACTTAATAACTTGGCTGGAAAAGGGAANTTACTANTNGTTCNTTGTCCCTCAAGATAAAATGTCCAAACATCACTTTTTGTAATGGTTTCTGACTGTTCGGATTTTGTGTTCACCCACCAAACATACTGNTTCCCATTATCCAATATAACACTTGCAAACAAACGTATGGTTACTTTTNTTTGATCGANGTTTGTTAATATATCTCTCACNACNAGCTCATACTCATCTGTGTGCATCGCTTCTTGCCAGCTAAAGTTTACNTGACTTCTTTGATCGNTAATTCTAACTGCTGTGTTACAATTGTTGTTGTTTAGGGGACCCNTTAATACGGTTNCCTCTGGATCTGGTATCGACTCTTTTTTACAGGATACCNCTATCAAAAAAACAATAAATAAATACCTTCTCATCAGCGNTTTAGAAGTTTAAAGTTTTCAATTCTATCTCCGGAAATCACACGAATCAAATACATTCCNGGTGAATAGGAATGCACTGGAATTTTACAACTCCTNTTTAATGGGCTCAGCATNACTGCTCTACTGTTGAGTAAATCACCTTGTAGGTTGAAAATTAATACCTCNGCCTCATTTNCTTCACCACCTANCAAAATATTTNCGATTTCTGATGCAGGATTTGGANATATGGTAGAAACCTTCGAAACNTATATTTCTCTNACCAATTTCCCTTGACATTCCAAATCTGANGTGACNTCAAGGCTATTNAATCCAGCNTCAAGCGGGAAGCGNTGCTGTCCTGTTTTAAGTGAATAATTGTATCCGTTGAGTCTAAGGTTATAATTTTGTCCCCCTGACAAATCAATGGTTAACGATAAGTCTAAAGCATTAAGTTGCGTGACCACACTCAAGGGATCGGGTTCAAATAATTCGGTATAATAACACCTTTTGAAANTTGGATTATCCGANGAGGTAATACAAATATTGTATTCGCCANGAGATAAATTTGGGATTGTAATNTCATTTTCGTGAGTGAATTGTTCTTCTCCGCTAAAACCGCTAGGGCCAGTAGCTGAAAGGCTATAATTGAAATGAGCATTGGCAGAGATNGTTATTGATCCATTATTTTTTCCTATACAAGATGGATCNGATTTACTCAGANNGAAATTATTAATNGAGTTGATATCACAAACATCTCCNATTCCGTCCTCATCATAATCNAATTGATCTGCGTTGNCAACTGAGGGACAATTGTCTAAAAGGTCACTAACACCGTCACTATCGGAATCTTCAATTACCTCCCCCCTGTAGCAGGCTGTAATCGAGAAAGCTTCAATATTNCCAACCAAGTTATCATCATAATTATCCTGTGCCTCTAGCCTCCATCTCCCTCTGAGGTAATTCCCATTNANTACTGATAAGTCCTCCAAAGGTCTGAAATTCCCGGTAAAAGGAGGTAANGCAAAAACAATNGAATTGGAGGACTCTTGATCAAATACGGTTTGCCTNTAATCATCCTGACTCCCTCCGATATTTTGTGTTAACTTGATTCTATCATTTTCTGGAGTNATAAGAAAAAGAGNAATATCTTCGATATAGCTGTGANCTANAGATACATTCACATTAAGATCTTGTATTATTACCTGATCAAAAATNTCTAGGTTTACTAATGTTGTTTTGGGTANACCTCCAATCGCATCCAAAATTTGGGTTGGCANTNCATCAGCACTGTAGGTTTTACAACTAACTGTATATGTTCTAAAAGTTGCTACATCAGAATAGGCNCCTTCACCACAGAAATTAATGGGTTTAACCCTCCAATAATATTGGGTATTNAAATCCAATCCCGCCACNTCAGNNGATGCAGTGACTACAGTCCCAGANTGNGTAAGTGTNGAAAATGTATTNGTTTTGGAGACTTCCACCTTNTATTNNTTTGCATTTTGGAGGGCGGACCAATTTAAGTTTACAGTTCTCGCCTGTTCATCATTTGGATNNATTGGTGTCTCCAANTGAACTTCCGAAAAAACATCTTCTCTGATTTTAACCTCCAAATTGATTGATTGAGTNGANGATTGACCATTTGCACTTAGTGCCAAAACTAAATCTTGAGTGNGTAAATTTTGAAAACCTGAAATTGTTATNGTNNCTGATTGATTATCATTGGTCAATACTGAATCAGAAAACTNNACGCTTAGAGANGAGTGGAGGTCGCTAAAACTCAAAGTNACAGTCTCATTTGACTCAGAAAAAGTTTCATAATCAAAGTTAAAAGTNACCTGATCATGACAAGCTTCTTTAACAAAANCATTGAAGNTAAGTANAAAAGGAGATGGGNTAATTTGAATATNTTGGGAATTCACTGCAAAGTATATGGAATTATCGGGAACCACTTTAATCCTTACCTGATCAGAGCTAATACCNCCNGGCACAGTAATATCCTCCTGTCCATCGTTGGGCGTNGANGAGAGTAAAGTCTTCTCAAAAGTATTACCGCCATCCAATGANANTAANATGGATACATNTTTTGTGTTGATGGGAGCTNTGTCGGTTTGTGCCACATCCCACAAAATTGTTTGTCTAGAACCNGCTTGCCAAATAATTCCNNCTTGATTTTGTGAACTTATTTCAAAAGGTCCNGCATCAGAAACNATCTTGAGTAATTTAATATCTGATGNCGTTCTNCCTTTTTGGCCAGCCGAAGCAGGGTATCGNTCCCTGGCAGTTACTGCCCACGTCAACGTTCTGTCCACNAAAGAGACTGTTTCCCAACGNCTTCCGGTAGCAGGATTCTCTTGTGTCAAATTTCTATTCAATACNGCNTCCATTATAGGAATCGTTCTTGTTGGCTTAATGGAAGGAGGNAGCGATCTCGCCTGAGCACCCAGATGATTGTTAGGTCCAAAATTAGAGGCATCNACTTGTCCTGAGTCNAACTGTTCCCAGCAATAATATAAGACATCACCATCGGGATCAGAGCCNGNTGCCCTCAATTCNTAGGCTGTTCCTAANGGTAGGGTTAAATCTTCCCCTGCCGAGGTAATGGGTATTTGATTTTCATTGACTTCAGTGGCATAACAAGTTTGNAATCCNACGTATTGGTTGATATTTTGAANACTGTGATAATGAAAATANGGATCACTGTGAAGCTGNACATTGTCAGCACCNACNATTCCTGCATACCCCATTATAGTCGATCCACTTCCNGGTTCTGAACTTACATCCTCAAACTCATTGANNTGAGAAAAAGTATGATATGCCCCAAATTGATGCCCCATCTCATGGGTTACATAATCAATGTCAAAATGATCATTTAGAAAAGGTTCTTCGGAACCGCNTTGAAAAGGATGAGCGCTAAATGCACCGCCTTTTATTCCCGCTCGACATACACTTCCTACAGTACCTGCATTACCATTACCCCCATCTCGGGCATANGCAAATAAATGACCTATATCATAATTCTCTGAGCCAAAAATCTCATCAATGGTTTCTTGTGCCTGAGAAACTAAATCAGTAGTATATGGGTCATTGTCAATATTGGGAAAAATCAAATCAATCCCTGAAACCAACTCCAAATGTATCCCCAACTCTGTTTCGAAAATTTCATTAACCCTATTTATAGTACTGACAACCATGGCATAAGCATCTTCCTGGTTGGTGCCGTTGTTTGCATCATTATCTCCCCAAAAAGAGGTGTAACCTCCGGTTGTNGATATGGCCAACCTGAAAGTTNTTATATCTGCGGAGTTTGAAATCCTNTAATGNTTTNGACTCATACCCTTCAAATTTTGATCCTTCCAATTATCCCTCAGTGNGGTGCTACAATTGAAATNTCCCAACGCTCTTTTTTCTGAACGGTANTAGGAAATATAACGCTGGTCNTCGTTACTCACAGGCTGTAGAAACCTACTTTCACCATTGGGATAACGAATCCATGCGTTNATTCCCATTGGGGTATAGGAGAGCCTAACTTTTACCTCTGGACGATCTCTACTCTTTCCCGCATAAGTTCTTATTTGAGGGTATATTAATTGAAGATTGGGAGACAGAACTTCTACTTTTTTGACCTCAAAAACCTCCTCTNCTCCANACTCATTAGGCAATACCATCTCAACTCGATCTGCTCCCNTCTNANNTTTTATCGTTGATTGCCTTTCAAAAGAACTTTGAAATGCCTGTTTATCTAATNTTAAATAGTANNTCTTTTTTGAATCAGATACGGGCAAATAACCCAATGGGTCGTCTNATGCAAAAGACCATAATTGCTGTGCATTTANACCTGCCAAATTAATNAGAAGGTAAAANAATCCATAAAGGCAGTATCGGTATAGTGCCAAGGTNGGTTATTAAATTTCTTNAATTTAAAAAAACAATATTAATGAAGAACTATTTTCGGTGTACTTTTGATAAATATCATANATTTAAATGGAGGTCATCCATAATATTTCCAATTACCAACCCCAAAAAGCTGGAGTTCTCACCATTGGCACCTTTGATGGTGTNCACATTGGACACCAAAAAATCATTAGNAATCTCGTTGCNTCAGCAAAACNNGAAAATTTATGTGGCATAGTCCTAACTTTTTTTCCGCATCCGAGAATGGTTTTACAAAAAGACAACCAGNTGAAAATGATNGATACACTTGAAGAAAAGAGAAAAATATTGGAATCACTNGGGGTNGAAGTACTCATCATTCAACCGTTTACNATTGAATTTTCTCGAATGACCGCTACAGAATACACCCGAGACATTTTNGTCAACGGTCTNAATATATCCAAACTGATTATTGGCTACGATCACCGATTTGGGAGGAACCGAGAGGCGACTGTTCATGATCTTAAGGAATTTGGAGCGCATTATGANTTTGAGGTAGAAGAAATTNCAGCNCAAGATATTGAGTCCATCGCAGTAAGTTCTACCAAAGTGAGAAATGCCATTATTTCTGGAGATATGAAAAAGGCAAATCAATTTTTGNTAAGACCTTTTTCTGTTAGTGGNAACATTATTAGAGGGGATAAAATNGGGAGAAAAATAGGCTATCCNACTGCCAATTTAGAAATTAAAGANGACTACAAACTNCAACCACAAAACGGTGTTTATCTCGTTCANTGTCANTTGAACAACAAGAGGTATTTTGGNATGATGAATGTTGGTAAACGCCCCACTGTATCTGGAAAGAAAAAACGAATCGAGACTTATTTTTTTAATTTTGAAGGTGATTTATACGGAGAAGATTTAGAAATTGACCTTCTGGAAAAAATCAGAGACGAACAAAAATTTGACTCTCTAGACTCTCTAGGTAATCAGCTTGGCATTGACGAAAATAGCTGTCTAAAATTAATCCCNAAATACNGTTGAATTNTAGTTTATCCATTGGTTTCTTCTACCTTTGCATCGAAAAAATAATCAAATGTTACCGCTTNCATACCTGAGAGAACATACCNNGNAAATAAAGGAGGGATTGGGCAAAAGAAATTTTCCACAACCAGAATTGGTAGATCAATTGCTTGANANAGATCGAAAAAGAAGATCTCTTCAAAGTCAATTAGATGAAACGCTTTCCAAAACCAATCAAATNGCCAAAGAAATTGGAGGNCTATTCAAATCAGGTCAATCAGAAAAAGCCAATGAGCTAAAAACANTNACGGCCGATCTCAAANCACAAAGTAAAGAGCTACANGAAAAAATCCAANAAGTTGAATTAGAGTTATTGTCCATCAGAACACAAATTCCTAATNTACCGGACGAAAGTGTCCCCCCTGGAATCACCNAGGATGACAATGAAGAAGTTTTTAGTGCAGGCAGTATTCCTGAACTGGGAGATGATGCGCTTCCACATTGGGAACTAGCCTCAAAATACGATCTGGTTGACTTTGACCTCGGCAGTAAAATTACTGGTGCTGGATTTCCNGTTTATAAAGACAAGGGAGCTAANCTCCAAAGNGCACTTATTCAATACTTTNTGGATAAAAACACGGCCGCCGGNTATAGAGANTNTCAAGTTCCCTACTTGGTGAATGAAGGCTCAGGATTTGGAACAGGACAATTGCCCGATAAAGAGGGACAAATGTATCACGTTCGGGAAGATAATTTATATCTTATTCCTACTGCCGAAGTNCCTCTGACCAACCTGTTTAGAAATAAACTTCTTAACGCTAAAGACTTNCCCATTTGTCTNACCAGCTANACCCCATGTTTTCGTCGTGAGGCCGGAAGTTATGGAGCCAACGTTAGNGGTCTAAACCGACTTCATCAGTTNGATAAAGTTGAAATTGTTCGCCTTGAAGAGCCTCAAAACTCAATCGCCGCATTNNACAAAATGGTAGAGCACGTGAAAACNATATTAAAGGAATTGGANCTNCCCTATCGCATTCTCAANCTNTGNGGAGGTGACCTAGGTTTTACCTCAGCTTTGACNTTTGATTTTGANGTCTACTCCACTGCTCAGANAAGATGGTTGGAAATAAGCTCTGTTTCTACTTTCAATAGCTTTCAATCCGAACGACTNCAACNGCGATACAAGGACAAGAATGGAAAAAAACAAGCCGTTCATACCCTCAATGGAAGTTCACTCGCTCTACCAAGGGTTGTCGCAGGATTACTCGAAAACCGCCAATCCCCGNAAGGTATTAGTATCCCAAAAGCACTTATTCCCTATACTGGTTTTGAAATAATAAACTGATNGATGGTAGTATACAATNTCATCTNTNATATGGCGCTTGAANTCAAAAAAAAATGGTTGGAATGGATTGACAAACAATTAAACGTTTTATCAAAATCNGAAAAGAAAAACGTTACNNCAATTCTNAAATTTAACTTAACTAAGCCNCCAGAAAGATCGGAATATNCCNTTNNATACNANATATTGNACTACAANGCAATTAAGCACTTCATAAATAATGAAGATAAGANTCCGAAAGAGAAAATCAGAAAAACATTTGACNAGGCCGGTCTNCATTTCAACAGNNAGCTCGAAATTATAANAGAATTTCCATGAAAGCCGTATCTCCNAAAAAAAAATTNGGGCAACATTTTTTGAATGATTTAAACATCGCTCAAAAAATTGTGGACATACTTCAAAATCATGAAGGGAAAAATATCCTNGAAATTGGACCTGGGATGGGGGTATTAACCCAGTATNTAATCCCAAAAACAGAAAATCTTAAANTGGTTGAAATCGATACCGAGTCCGTCACCTATCTNAAACAAAAATATCCTGANATACANGAGCTCATTCTCAGGAAAGATTTTCTTAGAATGGATTTATCAGCTGTTTTTGAAAATCAACCCTTNACTATCATTGGTAACTTCCCTTACAGCATCTCCAGTCAAATTGTATTTAAAGCCCTCGAATATCGNGAGTNNATANCTTTTTTTTGTGGAATGTTTCAAAANGAAGTAGCGCAGAGAATCTGTGAAAAACCNGGCACAAAAGCCTATGGCATTCTCTCNATTCTCTGTCAAACCTATTTCCATACTCANTACCATTTCAATGTTCCTCCTGCCGTATTTTCTCCCCCTCCAAAGGTAGATTCGGGAGTAATTTCATTAAAAAGAAAAGAGANTCTAANNATCGATTTTGATGAAAAATTGTTGTTTAGNGTGGTAAAAACATCATTTCAGCAACGCNGAAAAACCNTAAGAAACAGCCTTAAAAGTCTTAATATNCCCAAACTTATTTTAGAAGATAGTATCTTTGACCTGCGACCAGAAAAATTATCTGCTNCACAATTCATTNAACTGACCAAAAAAGTGGGAAATGCCAAAATTTGAACTNAACAAAACGGCCATTCAATCCATAGAGAGTTTTATCGAAANTGGCTCAAANAAAAAGTTANNAAGAAAACTNAAGGATTTCCACTACGCAGATATTGCCGAAATCATAAATGAGCTCAACTCCGATCAGGCNACTTATCTGATCAAATTACTTGAAAGCGATAAAACAGCCGATGCCCTAGCCGAAGTTGACGAGGACATCAGAGAAGGAATTCTAGAAAACCTCTCCGCCAAAGAAATTGCAGAGGAAGTCGAAGAACTGGACACCGACGATGCTGCTGACCTAATCGGNGAACTGCCNGAGGAACGCCAAGAGCGAGTAATGTCGCAAATTACTGATTCAGAGCATTTAGAGGACATTAAAGAGCTACTCACCTACGATGAGGATACAGCAGGGGGATTGATGGCCAAAGAACTTGTCAAAGTTGANGAGGGTCTTAGTGTACTCAAATGTCTAAATGCNATGCGNGCACAAGTAGAGGANGTAACACGGGTACACTCTATTTATGTANTTGATGAAAATAACGTCCTCAAAGGAAGGCTCTCTCTNAAAGATTTGATCACGGCTAATTCTAGGGCNATTGTCAAAGATATATACATTCCAAAGGTGGATTATGTTACCGTAGATCAACCCGGNGAGAAAGTCGCAGACATTATGTCCAAATACGACTTAGAGGCCATTCCAGTTGTGAATCCCCAAAAACAACTNTTGGGANGNATAACCATTGACGATATTGTTGACTTTATCAAAGAAGAGGCCGAAAAAGACTATCAATTGGCAGCNGGTATTTCNAATGATGTGGAAGCCAATGACAGTATTTATGAACTTACAAAAGCNCGATTNCCATGGCTTTTCCTAGGGCTATTNGGAGGCTTAGGNAGTGTATTCATACTCCAAGATTTTGAACAGATCATGGAACTGCCCNAACTCAGAAGTTTATTTTTCTANACNCCACTTATCGCNGCTATGGCNGGAAATGTAGGGGTACAATCCTCCGCTATCATTGTTCAAGGTCTGGCAAATAATGTTGTAAAAGGATCATTGATNAACCTTCTTTTTAAAGAAATAGGACTCAGTNTGATNAACGGTTTGGCGCTTGCACTTATCCTTATACTTTTTGGTTTCATCATCCAACAAGACCTCAGCATCAGCCTTACNATCGCAGGTTCCATGATGGGTGTGATTATCATTGCNGCCCTNATTGGTACTTTTGTACCCATTATTTTAAACAAAAGNGGNATNGACCCAGCCATCGCCACAGGCCCATTTATAACCACTGCNAANGATATCTTTGGAATCTTACTTTTCTTTTATATNGCNAAAATCTTTTTAGGGTTCTAATTGCACATCATGAAAGTTTTACACCTTGAGGAAAACCACCCTGCCCTTGTTGAGGGCCTNNAAGCCTTGGGCTTTCAAAACGATTTGGCATANAATGATTCGTTNGANGAAATAATGGATAAAATTGATCAATACGAGGGACTTATTAACAGGAGTAAATACCCTATANACGAAACTTTTTTGAAGCAAGCCAAAAAACTAAAATTCATTGGTCGNGTAGGGTCTGGTTTGGAAAATATAGATNTCCCAGCCGTTGAATCTCGAAATATTNATTTGGTCAATGCTCCAGAGGGAAATAGTAATGCCGTTGGTGAGCACGCCTTNNNTATGCTTTTAGCNCTAATGAATCGAATCAAATCGGGCCANAGNTCNATACAANCTGGTGAATGGGATCGTGAGGGCCATAGAGGTTGGGAACTTTCAGGACGAACNGTGGGGATCATCGGTTATGGCCATACTGGTAAAAGTTTTGCGCGAAGAATCTCNGGCTTTAATGTNAAAACCCTTTGCTATGATATTTTGGAANATGTNGGAAATGACAATGCCCAGCAAGTCAATTTGGAAACCCTTCAATCCCAATCAGAAGTNATCAGCCTNCACNTNCCCCAAACCGATTTGACAAANNGCATGATCAATAAGGANTTTATAGAAGCAATGTCCCATCCCTTTTGGNTATTAAATACAGCCCGAGGCNCGGCANTGGTAACACNAGACCTTGTTGAAGGGTTAAAATCCCAAAAAATAATGGGTGCTGGACTGGATGTTTTGGAATACGAAANCCGGTCCTTCTCTTCTATTTTTAATCAAGAAAAACTACCGCCGGAACTTAAATATCTTATGGATGCAGAAAATGTTCTNCTNAGTCCACACGTNGCNGGATGGACCNAAGAAAGTCATCTCAAACTCGCNACGACTATAGTAAAAAAAGTAAAAAATATATTTTCTTAGTCTTANTNTTGAACTACAAACTGNGCCGTGTTTAGCGTACGTTGCTCCAAGAGAATTTCCCCAACTGAACTCTTAATAANGTTTATCGNAGGTTTATCATAATGCCGAATTGTATATAACGATACACTATCNACAAGGTCTACATTAAATTTNGATCGCANTGCCTCNATCAAGNGNTCCAGTTTACTAAATTTATTAAAAATACATATTGAAAAACTGATAGCAGAGTTTTGAATCATCTCTACCCGCATCTGATATTGATGCAANAAAGCAAAGATTTCACTAATGTTNTCNTCCATGATAAAAGAAAAATCCTTGGAAGACAATNTCAATAGGGTCTGATCACTTTTGACAATATAGCANGGNACNNGAGGATCGAGATTTTTTCCTTTGGATACTGCTGTACCCTTNCCCTCTGGGTTTTCAAAAGATTTTATNTAAAGGGGGATTTCTTTGCNTTGCAAGGGTTGTAGGGTTTTAGGATGAATGACNGATGCNCCGTAGAAAGCTAACTCTATCGCCTCTCTGTAGGAAATTTGATGTAATAAAACCGTATCGTTGAATTTCCTAGGATCACCATTCAATAAACCGGGAACATCTTTCCAAATTGTAACCGATTCGGCGCCCANAGCATACGCAAAAATGGCAGCACTATAATCCGACCCCTCTCTTCCGAGGGTTGTTGTTAATCCATTGGGAGCACTGCCGATAAANCCTTGAGAAATCATTNTACTCTTTCCGTCTACCTCTTTTCCAATAGCGGCTTCGGTATCAGTCCAGTNCAAATTGGCATCGCGGAAATAAGCATCTGTTTTAATGCACAGACGNGCATCCAACCAACTGTTCTCGATTCCTTCNNGCTTCATATANAGGCTGATTATGGTCGTAGAAACCAGTTCACCTACACTNACCACCTGATCNTAAATCATGCTGTANTCTCCATTGTCGGTTTTCNTTAAGAAGGACAAAACCCCATCAAATAGGGCATTTANTTTTTGGGTAATNTCAACCTTATCGTCTTTAAATAAATCTTCGATGATGCGGTGATGGNTTTCCCTTACTCGTTCCAGGTCATGGGGATACATNTCCTTGTTTTTAAAATGAGATTGNACCACCTTCTCCAATGCGTTGGTGGTTTTACCCATGGCCGATACGACTATCAAAATATTTTCAAATCCTGTATGTCGCAATACATTCAAAATATTCTTGACTCCTACAGCATCTTTGACTGAAGCCCCACCAAACTTGAAAATTTTCATGATAACGTGTTAGTTTTTTAAATATAGTTTTCTATACTTTTTTTATCGATTAGTAACGTTTTCCAATCGTCCAAAACCCGAACTCCACTTTTTTGATAAAATGCAATAGCAGAATTGTTCCAATCCAAAACCACTCACTCTATAGGTTCTACCCCCTATTTCGCGGGCATGTTTCCAAAAGACATTGTATAATTGGTTTACGATCCCCTTGCCCTTTATCTTTACTTTTACAAAATCCACTAAATGAAAAGTAGGGCCCTTCCAATTGGGATAACGAGGGTAATAAGGTGCAATACCTTGAACTTGCATGTCTACTTTGGATACCCTACATTCAAATAAGGGATAAGGACCAAAACGGTCTTTTTCAATCAGAGATTTGCTGAGGATTATTGCCTCGGGTTCCTTTTCAAAAACCGCCAATTCCTCTATTAAAGAAATGATAACTGAAGTATTAGATTTTATGGCTCTGCCGATAATTTCTTTCATAATAGCGGGGCAAAATTAATGTGAGTTTACACAATATAACATTTTGTTAGATTATTTAACATTTTAGTCTTTAAGTGTAAAAAATATAAAACAGAGAAGTTAGGGCAGCCACTTTATCAAGATTTCAAAAAACTGTTGTGGCTTTTCAGCATGTAGCCAATGTCCTGCATTCTTGATTTCAATCAATTTTGCTTTGGGAAAATAATCTAAAATCATGGGGGTATCGATATCAGGGTTGATGTAGTTGGAATTTCCACCATACAGGAAAAGTACAGGTTTTAAAAATGAACTATCAGATTCAATGGCTGTGCCAATGGCTTCTGCAGCATTTTTTAATACCGCAATATTGGGCCTCAATCCCAGTTGACCGTGGGAAACCCAATATAAGTTTTTGAGTAAAAACTGACGGGTACCCATATCGGGAATATAATTTGCCAAATGCTCCGCTGCTACCTTTCGGGAATTGATATCCGAAAAATTTAGAGTACTTAAACCCGCTAGAATCTTTTGGTGTTGGGGGGCGTAATATTTAGGGCCAATATCAGCAATGATTAGTTTTTTAACCCTATCGGGATACTTCAAGGCAAAACCCATTCCTGTTTTTCCACCCATAGAGTGTCCTAACACTATAACCTCTTTCAAATTATGATGATTCAAATAGAGGTGTAAATCCTCAACCATGACATCATAATCAAAGTCCTCACTCCAGAAACTCCTACCATGATTGCGTTGGTCTACCAAGTGAACGCAGTAGCACTTTTCTGCAAGATTTTTGGCGTGGGTCTTCCAATTTTCTCCCATGCCCAAAAATCCATGAAAGATAATAAAATGGTTGTCTCCCGACCCAATTATTTTGGAGTGTAAAACAGGCATCAAGACAAACGTTGCAGGTACATGGGAATGACGTTTTCAAAACCCAAATAAAGGGACTCGCATACCAATGCATGCCCTATAGAAACCTCAAGAAGCTTAGGGATATGCTGAGCAAAAAAGGCGGTATTTTCCAAGTTCAGATCATGTCCCGCATTGATCCCAATTCCCAAATCATTTGCAACCTCTGCCGCTTTGGTATAGGGAGCTACTGCTTTTTTGGGATTTTTAATAAAGTTTTTAGCATACGCTTCGGTGTAAAGTTCAATTCTGTCAGTACCAGTCTGTTTAGCCCCTTCCACCATCTCCTTTACTGGATCAACAAAAATTGATGTTCTGATCCCATGACTTTGAAATTCAATAATAACCTCCTTCAAAAAGTCTTTGTGTTTGACCGTATCCCAACCAGAATTGGAGGTAATCGCATCCTCAGCATCGGGAACCAAAGTAACCTGATCCGGTTTTATTTGTGTAACCAAGTTCATAAATTTTGAGATGGGNTTGCCTTCAATATTCAACTCAGTGACNATGACACTGGGCAGGGCCAAAGCNTCATCATATCTAATGTGTCGTTGGTCTGGTCTNGGATGAATTGTGATTCCTTGTGCTCCAAATTTTTGCANATCNTTAACTACNTTGTGNAAATTCGGNANATCTCNTCCACGAGAATTCCTGAGCGTAGCAATTTTATTGATGTTTACACTTAACTGNGTCATAGTTTNATTTTAAGTCNTAAAATTAAGAACTATTCGTGGTATCGGCTAAAATTCCTNTNGCAAAAGGNAGGCCCAATAAAGTTTTGTAATTTTGTTNNGTAACNATTAANGATGAATATTGCCATCTTTTGCGCTTTTGATACGCCTGCAACCATAGAATTTGCCAAGGCNTCTATTTTCTATTTNGAAAATAAAGGTCATCAACTGAGTTTGGACCAGCGGTTAACTAATCATTTACCTGACATGGCAAAAAAATATNCAGCTTTTGATGCCGAGGGNACACTAAGCAAAGATCAAGATTTTNTGTTCTCCATTGGAGGTGATGGAACCTTGTTGCGTTCCATTCCCTATGTAAAAGANACCGAAATCCCCATACTGGGTATCAATACCGGTCGCTTGGGTTTTTTGACCAGTCTTCAAAAGGAATCCCTNAATGANGCCTTGGATAAATTTTTTGATAAAAAATTTAAATTGNTNAGACGTGCGNTACTAGCAGTAGAATTATCANCTCCTTTNGCCAAAATTGAAAAATTTGGTTTTGCGNTNAATGAAATCAGTATCAACAGAAAAAATACCACTGCNATGTTGAGTATCGCTACACAAATTGATAAGGAGTATTTGACCACCTATTGGGCAGANGGTTTAATTATTGCCACCCCCACAGGTTCCACTGGATATTCTTTGAGCAGTGGAGGGCCTATTTTGACTCCAGAAACANAGGGCATTGTNCTTAACCCCATTGCACCTCANAATTTAAACATCAGACCCTTGGTGGTNCCCGCTAAAGCTGAAATAGAAATTAGTGTANATGGCCGTGGTGATGATCATTTNTTATCGTTGGANTCCCGCATTTTCACTGTNGAAAATGGTACAAAAATNCACATCAAGAAGGCACCTTTTTCTGTATTAACTGTNGAACTGGAAGGAGACAATTATTTTAANACACTTCGCGATAAGCTTTTTTGGGGGTATGACNCCCGAAACAGGCAATAATTATAGTATTTNTTAGTTTATGGTTATGGGTATGAATCGTTNCGATTTTTGCCCTNAATGATTAGATCCCTAACTCAAATGAAAAGGTTGTTCATTGTTGTCGTTTTCCTCTGCTNTTCCCTNCAATCGNGGNCACAATTTCATGAGTTNGGCGCTTTTTTGGGTGCAGGGAATTACATTGGAGATGTTGGAGCCTCCTATTTTGTTTNTCCAGAAAACCCAGCTTTTGGTTTNGTTTANAAATGGAATCGCACTACCCGATATTCGCTNAGGGCCAATGCAATGTTCATGAAAATTAAAAAAAGTGATTATTCNCCTNNAGATTTGGCGCGTTTCAACAGAAGATATCGGTTTGAAAATCAAATAATGGAGTTTTCGGTGGGNACCGAAATCAATTATGTAGATTTTAACCTCCATGGAAGCGAAAAAATGTTAACACCNTATCTTTTNTTGGGNGCGGGTNTAATACGTTACAATTTNTTTTACCACGATCCCAACACACTNGAAACTATNGATTATGGCAAGGGAGGTGACATAGTTTTACCCGCNATAGTTGGGGTAAAAGCCAATGTNTCTCCNTTTGTNGTTTTGGGTTTCGAGCTGGGGGTTCGATTTACTTTCACAGACAATTTAGACGGTAGCGNCCCNGAANCGGAAGATAATGTTTCCAATAATTTAATGTTTGGAAATTTAAACAATAATGACTGGTATGTTTTTACTGGTTTAACAATTTCATTTACCTTTGGCGATCTGCCGTGTTATTGTAAAGAATGATCATGAGCAATTNTAGAAATGATATACCAAAGCACCTTGCCATNATTATGGACGGCAACGGTCGTTGGGCTGAAAGTAAAGGTAAAAATCGGATTCACGGACACTCTCANGGCGTTAGAGCTGTACAAGAGGTTGTGGAAGAGGCTTTTCAACTTAAGNTTGAGTACCTTACTTTATATGCTTTCTCTACTGAAAATTGGAGTAGACCCAAAGAGGAAATAGGNGTATTGATGAAGTTATTGGTCAACACTTTGAGAAGCGAATTTGAAAAATTGCTCCAAAATCGAATCAAANTGAATGTGATTGGAAATATTAATCAACTTCCAGAGTTCGTTCAAAACGAACTCGAATATGTAATAAAACAAACCCAAAACAACAGTGAAATGACCTTGACTTTGGCATTNAGCTATGGAGGTCGTGAGGAACTTGNNAATGTGTTGAAGCAACTTNTTATTAAAGTTAAAAATAATATAATTTCTCCCGAAAACATTGACCAATCNATTATTAATGATCATCTTTATACNCAANATTTNCCGGATGTGGATTTGCTGATTCGTACCAGTGGAGAAAAAAGGATNAGTAATTTTATGTTGTGGCAAATTGCTTACGCNGAGTTGTATTTTTCCAAAGTACTCTGGCCTGATTTTACAAAACAACATTTACANAAAGCATTAACCAGTTACCAAAAAAGAGAGCGCAGATTTGGAAAGACAAGTAAGCAACTTCTTGGGTAAATCATTCATCCCTTTCGTTACGGCTTTATACTCCTTTTTATTTTGGGGNAATTTTNCTTTGCAAGCCCAAAACTTAGAGGAATTTCAAAAGGGTAAGNTCTANACGATAGATACCATTATGGTTAGCGGTATCAAAACATTCAGCAACCAAACTGTAATTTCCTACAGCCAANTANGNAAAGGACAAAAAATAAATATTCCAGGGGACGAAATTAGCANTGTGATAAATAAGCTTTGGAATCTTCAGCTTTTTAGTGACATCAATTTCTACATCAATAAAATAGAAGGTGANCGTGTTGGATTGGAAATTGAGATCGAAGAATTGCCCTCTTTGAGTGAAGTGAAGATTAATGGTCTGAAGAAATCAAAAATTCAACCNCTGATCACCGATACTGAACTCAAAGCTGGAAAAAAANTTTCTGAGAGTTTCTTNGCAAACACCAAAAACTATATCATTAATAAATTTCAAAAGGAAGGTTTTCTCAATACAAAAGTAGCTTTCAACACNNTTGAGGACACNATNAATANNAATACCTATNTGATGGTGGTAAATGTAGACTTNGGGGAACGCGTNAAAATTAAAGAAATTAATTTTGATGGAAACGAGGTTTTTAGCAACAAAAAATTGAGGTCAAAATTGAAAAAAACTAAAAGAAAATTCCCATTNAGATTTTGGAAAAANTCAAAATTCATCGAAGAGGATTATCAGNACGGCAAACAAGAGTTACTTGATTTTTANAAAGAAAAAGGTTACCGCGATGCCAGAATCGTTCAAGATACATTAGTGAATAACGATGANAATACCATATCCATCAACTTTGATTTAGAAGANGGCAATCGCTATTATTTTGGAGATATTTCTTATTTGGGAAATTCTGTTTACAGCGACTTTCAACTAAACCAAGTTTTGGGAATCAGAAAAGGAGATACCTATAATGGAGTATTGTTAAAAAAACGTATTGCAGATGAAAAGCCAGATGCCAATGACCTCACCAACTTGTATCAAAACAATGGTTATTTGTTTTCCAATATCAATGCGGTAGAGATAAGTGCCGAAAATGATACCATAAATTTCGAAATTAGGGTATCAGAAGGTAAGCTGGCCAGCTTTAACAAAATTTCGGTAGTAGGAAATACCAAGACCAATGATCATGTAATATATCGTGAATTAAGAACCAAACCTGGAGAATTGTACAGCAAGGATATGGTAGTAAGAACCGTAAGAGAATTGGGGCAACTAGGTTTCTTTGATGCAGAAAATATTGATCCTCAGTTTAAAAATGTTAATCCTAATGCAGGAACAGTAGATATTGAATATGGCCTTGTAGAGGCAGGGGCAAGTCAAATAGAACTCCAAGGTGGATATGGTGGTGGAGGATTCATAGGAACCCTTGGACTCTCTTTTAATAATTTCTCCCTGAAAAACATTTTTAACTTTGAAACCTACAAACCTTTACCCATGGGAGACGGTCAAAGTCTGAGTTTGAGACTTCAGGCCAGTCAGTTTTACAATACCTACAGCTTTAGTTTCGCAGAGCCATGGATGGGAGGCCGTGAACCTGTTCAGTTTTCAACTTCATTGTCCCATACCGTACAGTATCGTTATGACTTCCTAACGGGAAGAGCTGATGAGAGTCAGTATTTCCAAATCAGTGGTTTGACATTGGGATTAGCCAAAAGATTAAAAGTACCAGACGACTTCTTCACTCTCTCTCAGTCCATAGCTTATCAATACTATAACCTGAACAACTATTATACTGGGCTGTTTACATTTGGAGACGGTAGTGCCAATAACTTAGCTTATACTGTTGCCCTTTCAAGAAACAATACCTACACCAATCCAATTTTCCCAGTTGGAGGGTCAAAGTTTACCATCAGCGGAAAGTTTACCCCTCCTTACTCCCTTATTAATGGAATCGATTTTGGTAGTATGGAAGACCGAAAAGAATTTCAATTACCCAATGGAGAGCCAGACAGAGCCAAAATAGATCAAGAAAAATTCAGATGGTTGGAATACTATAAACTGAAATTTAGTGGGGAGTGGTATACAAGTATTCTAGAAAAACTTGTACTAAAGACCCAAACTGATTTTGGTTTTATAGGCGCCTACAATCAGGATCGTGGAAGCATTCCATTTGAAAGATTTTATCTCGGAGGAGATGGTATGCAACAATTTGCAATGGATGGTCGAGAAACCATAGCACTAAGAGGATATCAAAACCAATCCCTGTCTAGTAGAGATGGATCACTTTTGTACAACAAATTCACCTTTGAATTACGTTATCCAATTACCTTAAAACCCAGTGCCTCCATTTTTGCATTATCATTTTTAGAATCAGGGAATGGTTATGACAGTTTTAGAGATTTTAATCCTTTCAATTCTAAGCGTTCCGCTGGAATGGGGGTAAGAATTTTCATGCCTGCCTTCGGATTACTAGGTATCGATTTTGGGTATGGGTTTGATAGCTCTAACATGAGTAACGAACAAGCTAATGGTTGGGAAACACATTTTATAATAGGTCAGCAATTCTAAACACCCCCTTAACGGTCTATTAAAATAATTTACCAAATTATGCGTTTAAAGTTATGGACTTGTTCCCATAAAATAATGAAAATAAAAAAATACTTTTCAACCCTATTATGCATAGTTTCCCTTGCAGTCCAAGCACAAAGAGGTGTAAGAATCGCCTATATCGATATGGATGTCATATTAAGTAAAAATGAAGAATTTAAGACGGCCAATCAGTTGCTCGATGAAAAAATAGCCCATTGGAAAGAGGAAATTGAAGTAAAAAAACTTCAACTCAAACGTATTGAAGACCAATTTGCTGTTGAAAAGATATTATTGACCCCCGAATTGATTGCCGATCGCGAATTGGAAATCAAAGATTTTAGTAGCGAAGTGTTGTCACTTCAGGAAAAACGTTTTGGTCCAAATGGCGATATGATGATCCAAAAAAATCAATTGTTAAAGCCTGTTCAGGACCAAATATTAAGTATTGTACAAGATATTGCCAAAGAAAGAAAATACGACTTTGTGTTTGATCGATCTTCTGATATTATTATGTTGTATTCAGCAAAAAATTACGATATTAGCGACTTGGTCTTGAGAAGAATTCAGGTTCAAGAAAGAATCAAAGAAAGAAAAGAAAAAATAAACTCCGCTAAAAANGTCTTAGANGACGTAAGTAATTAAAATGATAAAGTTCAAACCAATGAAAAATTTCAAAAAACTTTTACTACCCTTAATGTTTTTGTTGGCTCCCTTGAGTATGGTCAATGCTCAAGCCAAACTAGCTCACATAGAAGTACAAAAACTAATCGGTGAGATGCCAGAAGTAATTGCTGCTCAAAAAGAATTAAAGAAATTGGAGGAATCATACACTGTAGAGATGGAAAATACCTACAAAGAATTCCAGACAAAAGCACAAACCTANGCTGCTGATGCAGCCAATCANACCGAAATCACCAACCAAGCACGNCAAAAGGAATTNGAAGGTATGCAAAANAANATCCAAGAATTTCAACAAACAGTTTCTCAAGAATTACAAAAGAAATCTGTTGACATGATGAAGCCATTAATTGACAAAGCTAGAGCAGCCATTGACAAAGTTGCAACTGCAATGGGATACGATTATGTATTGGATTCTTCCACTGGTGGTAGTGTGATAATTGCCAAGGGAAAAGACATCATGGCAGATGTAAAAAAAGAATTAGGGTTTTAATCTAAGACCTNTTNAAATATTAAAACTCCCAACTTAGGGAGTTTTTTCCCTTTATTTANACCAAGAAGCGTACNTGATGTAATTAGCAGCGATTCGNTCAACTTCAACCTTTTGCAATTCTGGACTNATTTCCTTGATTTTCCTAGCTGGAATACCTGCATAAACCGATCCCTCTGGNACTAAGGTGTTTTTNNGNAATACACTGCCTGCGGCGATGATACTGTTGGAGCCAATTATACTGTCGTCCATGATAATACTNCCCATACCAACCAAAACTCGATCATGGATTGNACACCCATGAACGATNGCATTNTGNCCGATGGAAACATCATTACCNATGNTAGTAGGAGATTGCTNAAAAGTACCGTGAATCACAGTNCCGTCCTGAATATTGACCCGATTACCCATTGAAATAGTATTTACATCCCCNCGAACTACGGCTTGGAACCAAANAGAGCAATCATCTCCCATTATAACTTCACCNATTAGGGTTGCATTTTCTGCAAAAAAACAATTTTTACCGTACTGAGGGGTANAGCCTCTTACTGTCTTGATNAACATATCAATGCTTTNTGTCTAAATTATAAAATTGATTCATAACAACGTTCTATTATTTTTTTAGGATTTGTTTTTGCTAAATTTGTAAAAAAAAGNATGAAAAATATTCGCATCGCNNCCAGCTTTAAAAAAGGAGCGGCCATAGCAAAATTTAGTATTACTCCTACATTGGANCNTTCCATTTCCAAAACTTTTATNAATATTGACCAAGCNGCNGNTGCCCCGCTGGTAAAACAATTATTTTACCTCCCTTTTGTAAAAAAAGTAACCCTAGAAAACAGTACTCTTATAGTGGAGCGNTTTGATATACTGCAATGGGAAGAGGTNATAGAGGAGGTAGCCCAGCAAATAGAGANCTACCTCAATNAAGGTGGAGAAATACTCCATGAAGAAAAAAATACCGTAAAANTNCCTGTTACCNTTTATGCGGAGAGCACNCCCAATCCNTCCGCCATGAAGTTTGTAGCNAATAAAAAAGTTACAGATCAAACCCTTTNTTTTGAAAATNTCGATTCNGCTNAAGATGCACCGATGGCAAAGGAACTCTTTAATTTTNATTATGTCAAAGAGGTCTTTATGGATGAAA
This sequence comes from Flavobacteriaceae bacterium, assembly GCA_002711215.1. GTDB lineage: Bacteria > Bacteroidota > Bacteroidia > Flavobacteriales > Flavobacteriaceae > UBA8316. The sequence continues at coordinate 11,613 of PAHA01000018.1, read as the reverse complement.
ACTATATTTCCATANCCAAACATGAGTCAACCCCTTGGGNGGAAGAAGTCATGGAGATTCGGGGTTTCATTAAGTCTTATTTGGAGGGAGAAAAACCCATATTNGGNCCTNCTTTTAANGCCAAAGGNCNAGACNCGTCCANCCCTATNGATCACAATTGGAATGAGACCGAACAAGAAATCGTAAGAATCCTNGAGGAATATGTAAAGCCCGCAGTGGCTTCCGATGGTGGAAANATCATTTTTGATTCTTATGANGATGCCGAAAAAAGAGTTAAAGTAGTACTGCAAGGNGCNTGTAGTGGTTGCCCCTCCTCCACTTTTACCNTAAAAAATGGTATTGAAAATATTTTGAAAGACATGCTTCCNGGTAAAGTCGAATTGGTGGAGGCCATCAACGGATAATCTAATCTTTTATTTTNTTTNCNTTGGTGTAAAAGTCTTTAAGGTAAAAAGGCTCGAAGTAGGCGACATCATCAAAATCCTGAGACTGAAAAGCCTGCCAAGCCAAATTAATCATATTACCAGCAGAGGGGTGTTTGAGGTCTGACCTATATTCTACATTAGGCGCATTGAATACTCGCTTACATTTTTCAGCACCCTCTCCCATAAAAATCCAGGGTATATCTGAGGAGAATTCGTTAAAACTTTCGTGTGTAATGACTTCAGCAAATGTGGGTTTTAGAATTTCCTTTTTTTGATTTAGCACCATCACATAAACCTCCATTCGACGGGCGTCAAACATGGGGAACAACATCGCTTGTTTTGGACCAACATATTTCTCGGATAGTATATGAAGAGAATTAATTCCGATCAATGGTAAATCTAAAGCAAAACAAATACCCTTGGCTGCGGCCACTCCAATTCTTAAACCGGTAAATGATCCTGGGCCCTTACTTACTGCAACGGCATCAAGATCAGAAATGTTTAATTCAGCTTCTTCAAGAAGTTCCTGAATAAAACCGTGTAACCGTTCGCTGTGGCTAAAGTTCTCCAAATAATGCTCTATTAAAGCAAGTCGTTTACCTGATTTACTCAGCGCTACAGAACAATTTTTAGTAGCAGTTTCTATATGCAGTATCACACTCACACTTCAAAAATATAAAAATCAACTACTACAGCGTGATAGTAATCCCAAAATAGAACTCCAATACTTTCAATTTAAAGATATAATCAAACTTAGCACGAACGGTATCTGAAGCAGCTGCCTCATAACGTTGCTTAATTTGGTTAAAGTCAAAAGTATTCATTACCCCAGCTTCAAAACGATTTACAGCGTCCTCGTAAGCTTTTTTGCGGACAAATTCTGTTTTTTGGGCCGCCTCATAGAATTTATAAGCCCCTTCTGCATTATTGTATGCTTGGTTGATCGTATTTTCCAAAGTGAGCTTTTCTTGCTCCAACTGATTCTGAGATCGCAAAAAATTTACTTTGGAGCGTTGTAAACTGTTTTGAACAGCATTACCATTAAAAATTGGAATACTAAGTCGTAAACCCATATTGTGTCCAGCATTGGTGTCGAATTGCTCTCCAAAGGAAACTGGCCCAATAAGTTTATTACCCTCCACGGTTCGCAAGACAGTTTCTTTACTAGAAGATACAAAACCAATAGGAACATCATTAAATACTTCATTTCCAGTAATACGGTCAGCATAGGAAACTCTCGTATTATAACCATAAAAAGCAGTAATAGTAGGCTGAAGCGCTCCCTTTGCTAAGGCAATATCTTTTTCTGCAATGGCTATATTGGTCATCGATAGTTTAATGTCGTTACGATTAGTCAGCGCCTTTTCAAAAATATCCTTAGGTTTTTGAAATAGTATCTGACCAAATGGGGCTTCGATATCCATAGTCACGACGTCAAAATTGTCGTAATCGGTAATCAAAAGCATTTGCGCCAGATTAATTTTAGAGAGTCTAAGATTGTTTTCAGCTTGAATTATCGACTGCTCTTGCGTGGCCATTGTAGCCTCAATTTCTAACAAATCGTATTTCACTTTCGTACCCGCACCAATCATACTTTGAGTACGTTCTGCGTCCTTTTGAGTAATATCCCGTTGAGTCATCTGAACCTCTAGAATTTCGATATTAAAGAGGATTTGTAAGTAAGCATTAGCTACCATTAAACGGACATCGTCCTTCATGTCCTCCAATTGATATTCACTAGCTAAGATGTTAAGGTTGGCCCGCTGCAACTGATTTAAATTCCTCAGGCCTTTGAATATATCTAAATTTAAATTGGCACCAAAAGAGGTATACTGCGTTGTTCTATTTTCCAAAATTCCACGAGTAATATCCTGATTGAGACCGATATTCCAAGTGTGGTTCGCCTGTGCATTTACAGAAGGGTAAAAATTACCTTTCGCATCTTTTTTATTGAGTTCGGCGTCGTCCAAAGAGAGCTCACTTTGTTTGACGCTGATGTTCTTTTCAACTGCCATCAAAACACACTCCATCAGAGTCATGGGTCTGGTTTGGGAATAAACTTGGACAACTGAAAGCAATTGGAGGAGCGAAAGAAAGAATTGGATTGGTTTCATAATTAGTTATTTGTTTTCAAATTAATTTATTCTCCAATTTTGATAGGCTCAGTTTTATTCCAAACTTTGATTTGATCCTCCATACTTAATCCTTTCACCACCTCTACGTTGATTCCATCAGAGATACCCAAATCAATGTCTTTTCGCTCAAATTTTCCTTTAGCATTTTTAACCTCTACATAAGGTTCATTGGTAATTTTATCAAATTGTAATAAGGCCTCTGAGATAGCCATTACGCTGTCCTTTTTTTCTAATACCAATGAGGCGTTGGCACTATAACCCGCCCGGATAAAAACAGAATTGTCCAAATGAACGTCTCCCTCTATTATAAATTGTACTGTTCCTTGCTCTTCATTTCCCTTAGGAGCAATAAACTTTAACTCAGCGTTGAACTCCTTATCCTGTATGGCAGCTAGACTAACTTTTAGTGGCATTCCTATAATTAACTTAGCCACTTCGGCTTCGTCTACTTTTCCCTCAAAAATCATTTTGTTCAAATCTGCTATCGTGGCAATTGTAGTGCCGGCATTGAAAGTGTTACTTTCAATAACCTGGTCTCCCTCTTTCACTGGAATTTCCAAAATAGTTCCCGCTACGGTAGCCCTAATGTTGGTATTGGCAATTGAGGAGCCTCCAGAAGAACCGAGTTTAATGATCTGAAGATCAGACCTTGCATTTATTACGTTTTGTTTTGCTTGGTCAAAACTTAGTTTTGCATTGTCAAACTGCTGCTGTGAGATGATTTCTTTGTCAAAGAGCGATTGATTACGCTTAAATTCTACCTCAGCATTTTTTAATAAAATAAGTGTATTGGACAATCTTCCTTTTGCAGTGTTAAGTGATTGCTCATTGGGAACTACTTTTACTTTAGCTAATAAATCACTATTGGTTACCAAATCTCCTTCCTCTACAAATAGTTTTTCTATTATACCAGAAATTTGAGGTTTGATCTCTACCTCATCTTTAGGAATTACCGTTCCAGTCACCACTGTCTTTTTTTCAATATTTTGTGTCTTTGGGGATTGAGTTTTATACTCAACTAAGGGCTTACTATTGGTTTTGATGAAATAGAGCGTAGCAAAAACAGCTCCGAAAATCAGTAAACCGATGGCTATATATTTTAAAATTTTCATGTTAAAATGTTTTTATTATTCCTCTCTTAATGCGTCTATAGGTTTTATACTTACAGCCCGTTGGGCAGGGATCAATCCTATAAGCGTACCCAATACCACCATAACGATCAAAGCACCAAAAATCCACGGAATGGGAACGGTAGGATTGGTATATGGGAAATTAGTTAAATCTTGAGTGAACAAGTTAATAGCGGCCAAAACACCTGCTCCCAAAATAATACCTACAATACCAGCAATCAGGGTTAAAAAAATGGATTCCAATAATATCTGAACCCTTACCTCTCCTGGAGTAGCACCAAGGGCTCGTCTTACCCCCAATTCTTTGGTGCGCTCTTTTACAGAAATCAAAAGAATATTTCCAATACCGATAACTCCTGCTAAAATGGTAGCCAACCCGACAACTAATGATAAAAAGGTCATTCCTTTGGCAAACCCACTGATACGTCCAAATAATTCTCCAATGTTAAAAGAACCAAAGGCCCTATCGTCTTCTGGAGCAACACTGTGAATTTTCTTCAAGACATCTTTTACATTTTTTTCAACTGCTACAACATCTGAATCGTCATAGGCAGCAATGGTAAACCAACCTACCTCTTCTCCTGTATTGTATAATCTTCTAAAGGTATTGAAAGGAATAAAAATATCACCATCGGTTTCAAAACCTCCTCCCTCTATGTATTTGTGTACGCCTATCACTTGAAAAAAAACATTATTTATTCTGATATATTTTCCCAATGGATTTTCGTCTTGTTCAAATAATTCCTCTTGGGTTCGTTCACCGATAACACAAACCTTACGTTCATTTATCTGATCTTGATCATTGATGAATCTACCTCCTTTATATATTTTTTTAGTAGAAATTTTAGTGTAATCGGGAAAGTCTCCGTAAATATTATAGGATCGAGATATTTGCTTGTGCACAACACTGGCGGGNTGACTCCCTCCGAAAACTCCCCTTGCGTTTCGTGGAGCGATGTATTGAATTTCGGGGATTTGCCTTTTTAATTCTTCTGCGTTGGAGATCTTTAATAGCGGGGATCTTCCCACTTTAAAACCTTTATAAGGAATACTCGTTCTTTTAGGCCAGATAAACATTGAATTCATGGCCATATCTTCGAATTCACGGTCAAAACCATTGTCCAAACCTTTGGCAGCACCAGAGAGTGATATGTAGATGAAGATACCCCATAATACCCCAATAAATGTAATTACAGTTCGGGTTTTATTCTTGGCAATAGAGTCAAAAATCTCCTGCCAAGTATCAAAATCGAATATGATTAAAAGGCTATTCATCTCTTAAGGCTACAATGGGTTTAATACGGGCGGCCCTTACGGCTGGCAGATAACCTGCAATGGCCCCAAATAGAATCAATAAAATGGTCGCTACTATTGCAGTGGTATTGTCAATGTAGGGATCAATAATAAAAAATCGTTCCAAACGATCTCTGATATTACTCAAAAAGGCGATACCGNAAATCATTCCTATAAAACCTGATAATGTTGTAATAAAAATGGATTCCTGTAATACCATTCCAATCACACTTTTTGGAGTAGCACCCAGCGCTTTTCTAATTCCCAATTCTTTGGTGCGTTCTTTCACCACAAAAACCATAATATTTGATATCCCTATGATCCCTGCAATCAGTGTCCCTAAGCTTACAAAGGCAACTATCATTTGAAGGACAATTGCAAATTGTTGGTTTTGTCTCATTTGGTCGGCTATATTTCTAATTCTAATTCCATTGTTGTCTCTGGGATCTATATTTTTTTTCTCTTTTAAAAAAAGACGCAATTGTTTCTCAAAAATCAAAGCACTGGCGTAGCCCAATTTGGGGTTATAACTTAGNATTATGGAATTAATTTTATCATTGTTTTTTTCGATTAATTGTCTGGCAGTGTAAGGCATATAAATCATTCGTTCTTCCCTGTCACCGCTTTGATCTTGAAAGACACCTACCACCTTAAAAGCAGTTGTCCCTATTTCTAAATATTTTCCGATAGCCTCTTCGTCTTTAAAAAGATCTTTAGCAACCAAACGTCCTATTACTATATTTTTAGTTTTATTGACTATATCGTCTTCATTGATAAAACGACCCTTCATTATGATGGTTTTTTCCACGTATTGATAAGCAGGTGCAACTCCACTACAGGAATAATTGTCGGATTCTCCTTTATATCTTACCCTTGCGTTTATATCAATTCTTGGGGTAATTCCCAATAGAAAAAAGTTAAAATTATCTTTGATCTCTTTTAGATCACTGTTTTTAAATTCTATTCTACGGTTGGCTTTAAATCCTCTGTAGGGCTTTGAAGTCCTCCCAGGGTAAATCCATAGGGTATTTGTAGCATCGTCCAAAAAGTACTGTTTAAAACTATTTTTTAATCCATTTCCAAAACCAAATAAAACTATAAAAATAAATATCCCTAAGGACACCGTAAATCCAGAAAGAATCGTCCTCAATCTATTCTTGCGGATGGTTTCAAATATTTCTAGCCAACGGTCACTGTTAAACATGTTTTTCAACAATAACTTGATTTACTTTTTGGTCCTCTACGATCACACCGTCTTTTAAGGTCACGATTCTTTTACACATCTTAGCGATGTCCAATTCATGAGTCACTACCAATATGGTCTTACCTGACTTATTGATCTGCTGTATCAGACTCATCACTTCACTGGATGTTTTGGAATCCAACGCCCCAGTAGGTTCATCTGCTAAGAGCACCTTCGGCTGAGGGGCCAAAGCACGGGCAATGGCTACCCTTTGTTTTTGCCCTCCAGAAAGTTCGCTCGGCAAATGCTTTGCCCATTCCCTTAAACCTACTTTGTCTAGATATTCAAGGGCTTTCTGTTGTCGGATTTTTCTTCCTAAACCTTGGTAATAAAGTGGGAGTGCCACGTTCTCCATGGCGTTCTTGTAGTTAATGAGATTAAAGGATTGGAATACAAATCCCAAAAACTGATTACGGTATTTGGCGGCAGAGGTTTCGGTCAAATCTTTGATCAAAATATTATCCAAATTATAGGCTCCTTCATCAGCTAAATCAAGCATTCCCAGTATATTAAGTAAGGTTGATTTACCAGATCCCGATGAGCCCATAATGGCAACTAGCTCTCCTTCTTCAACAGTCAAATCAATGCCTTTGAGGACGTGTAAAGAACTGTCACCCATCTTGTAGGACTTGTGAAGGTTTTTTAAACTGATCATAGAAGATTATTGTTAAGATTTAAATTTAATAATTCTAAAACTTACTACATCTAAAAAAATTGTAATGTAGAACGCTATTATTTCTTAAGAAGTTTAAAGACTTGGTACCCCACAAACCCAACAAGTAAATAAGGAATGGCCATCAGATAAATGATGCCGTTATTGATGCCTTTAGCGACTTCTTGCGCCTCCCCCGACTCCAATACCGCTCGACACATGGAGCACTGGGCAGAAGATTCTACCACCGTAAGAACTATCAATATGAAAGTCACAAAAATACGCATGGTTTAATAATATGGGGCAATCATTAAGTAAACTATCACTCCAGTAACAGCAATATACAACCAAATCGGAAAGGTNATTACAGATATTTTTTTATGATCTGCAAATCTTTTGGAAATGGCTCTAACATAGGTAACCAAAACCATAGGTATGATACCAATAGAGAGAAGAATATGTGAAATTAAAATAAAATAATAAACATATTTCACCATAGCTTCTCCACCAAAAGGAGTAGGATCAGAAGTCATATGATAGGCTACGTACATAACNAGAAAAACCAACGATAAGGCAATCGCAGTCTTCATTAGTGACTCGTGTAATTTAATTTTTTTATTGCGAATAGCGATATAAGCTGCTATCAATAATACAGCAGTAAGCGCGTTTATAGCTGCATAAATAGGAGGTAAGAAATCCAAAGGGTCAACATTGGGCAATCTGACAGTAAAAAGAATGGCAACGATCACAGGGATTAAAATTGAGACCACTATGATGAGTTTACTATAATTCTGTNGAGGATTATTTGTACTTTGCTCTTTCATTTTACCAAGTTTTATTCCTTTAATAGCAATTTGATATCCTCAAGCAACATGACTACTCCTTGATTTTTTTGATCTTTACGATCCAAACCGGAATAGTAAACGATGGGGTTGTCAAATCGATCGACACGGGAACGTATGTATCCGTTTTTGTCGATCAAGGCAAAATAGCCTTGATGCTCGAAACCTCCTGCTACTGCTGGATTAATCCCTGCAAATATACTAAATCCTGAGTTGGCCAGTTCGTATACTGTAGATTTCTTATCAGTCAAAAAATGCCAATTCTTAGATTTTACGCCATTATCTTCAGAATATTGTTTTAAAACATATGGTTTATCATTTTCCGGATCTATTGTAAAAGAAGCAATTCCAAAGTCTTGTCGGTCACCAAAACGATCGTCCAAAACCTTCATGTTCTTATTCATAGCAGGGCAAATGGTGGGACAGCGGGTAAAGAAAAATTCTGCCAAATAGACTTTTCCTCTAAAATCCTCATTGCCAATCAACAAGCTATCCTGGTTAAACATCAAAAACTCAGGAACCTTTTTAGCCTCACCATTTAGTTTTATGTAGGCCAGCGGTTTGGCTGGAACAGAGCGATTGTTTTCTAACTGAGTATTATTGGCCACTCGGTCAATAATCTTTGGAATAAATAAAAGACCAAAGACAATTAGAATTATAATCAAACCAGTATAACGGTAATTCATCATATGATATGCTCTATTCATTATTGTACTTCTTCCAAGCACGTCGATATTCGGCTAGAATAACCTTGATGTCATCAACCATTTTATTGTTGATCTCAGCCACTGATTCGGCATTAAAGCCAAATAGGGTGCCGAAGTCTTCATCGTCATCTCGTCCCCTAAGGTTGCGTTCTTTATCGATTATAAAAACGTAGGGAAGACTTTTTTTGGAAGTAAGTTGTAAAGGTGTTTTTAAACTTTCAAATAGGGTCCCGATTTGATTATCACTTCCAAAAATAAAACGCCATTTAATTAAATCAGTTCCCACACCGGCTTTCAACTCTTCTTTAAGTGTCTCTACTTGGGTTTGCTGACCCTCACGGAGAACCATTACAAACTGGAAGTCTTGGAATTGATAAAAGCGTTTATATATTTTTTGATTGAGGTTTAGGGCATCTCCTTTTTTGGTAGAAAGATCTTCCCCCCAAAAACCTAATACGGTAATGCGGCCTTCAAATTGAACGAATTCACCAGAAAGAGTCTTCCATTGCTTTATTTCGTTTACCTTGTTTGTTAATACAGGTAGGATCGCAAAGTTATTTTTACCAGAGGCAAAAAATAGGTAAATAACAATTGGAAAGATAAAAAGAACAAAGAGGACAAAATATTTTTTAAAAGCCTTACTCATATAAAAAATGCCTCTTAAATTCTAAAAATTCCAACTCACAAATCCACTTTCCATGACTTCAAAGATATAGTCTGCTTCAAGAATCAAGATAAAAATCAAATAAGGAATTAAGATGATTAGTGGTAAGACAATAGCACCTTGTAAGCTACCTCTTTCATCTCGGACATGCATAAAATCCCAAGCGATGTAATACGCTTTTACTAAGGTTAGTATGATAAATATCCAATTCAATAATTTCATACTTAAAAAATAGTTCATCAAAAAGTCTGGCTTAATAATTCCTAAAGCCACCTCAACAGTTGTGACAATTGATAGAAAAATGAGTACACCCCAAATTTTCTGGACGTTGGATTTGAACTTTAATAGTCCTCTAAATATTGCAAGTTTGTGAGTTCTTTCAGCCATCAATTATGATTTAGTGGTTACACGAGATAAAAAAAAGTAAATACAAATACCCAAACAAGATCGACAAAGTGCCAATACAATCCTACTTTCTCTACCATTTCGTAATGTCCCCTTTTTTCATAAGTACCCACGATCACATTAAAAAATATAATCAGATTAATGACCACTCCCGAAAAAACGTGGAAGCCATGAAAACCTGTTATAAAGAAGAAAAAATCAGCAAAGAGTCTGTTGCCGTATTCGTTACGGATCAGGTTGGCCCCCTCTACTACACCTACTGCGTTTTCAATTTTGACTAAAGAATCATCTCGTGAAAGTATAATTTTTTGACCACTTTCATCGATTTTTTCACTTCTGATGACCAGGCTTTCATTGGTTTCAAAGCCTTCCACAACTTCAGCGAGGGAGTAGCTGGGTAGAGAACCTTCCGATTTATACCATACCCCGTTACTCCCTTTGTGGGCACTGCGTTCGGTCGGAATTGAGACCGCAAATTCTGCAATGGCTACTCTTTTACCCGAATCAATATTGACAAATTGTAGAATTTGTCCGCCTTTTGTTTCCAATGCTCCATATTCACCTTTGATGAAGTTTTTCCATTCCCAAGCCTGAGAACCTACAAAAACTGCTCCTCCAATAATGGTCAACAACATATAGAAGGTAACTTTTGATTTATTCATGTGATGTCCTGCATCCACAGCCAATACCATGGTTACAGACGAAAAAATCAATATAAAAGTCATTAAGGCCACATAATACATTGGGGCGTCTATACCGTGTAAAAATGGGAAGTGAGTAAATACCTCATCGGCAATGGGCCAAGAATCGATATTTTTAAAACGTGAAAAACCATAGGAAACCAAAAAACCGGAGAAGGTAAGGGCGTCAGATACTATAAAAAACCACATCATGAGTTTACCATAACTGGCGTTGAGAGGTCGCTGACCTCCAGACCAAAGATTAGCCTCCTTTTCAGCTGCAGTTAATTCCATAAAGTCAAATTCTAATTAATTAACACAAATTTATATATTTTACCTGTATAGCAGAACAAATAGGTACAAATAAATCCACAAGACATCAAGAAAATGCCAAAACAAATGAGCCAATTCAAATCCCAATTTATTGGAACCTAAATAACTGCCTCTGAGTAATCGTATATAGATTACCGATAAAACAATCATTCCAGCAAACAAATGGGCCAAATGCAACAACACCAAAACATACAAAAATGAGGTGGTAATGGAACTTTCAGCGCCCGTAAAATAGTATCCTTGAACAATGATATCACTAAATCCTTTAAACTGAAAATAGACGAAGGACAGGGCCAAAAAAAAGGTGGTCAAAATCAATGTTTTGGTCTGCTTAATATTTTCTGCCCAAAGTGATTTTTTGGCAAAATAGAAAGTGAAGCTGCTAAAAAGGATTATCATCGTACTTATCCCAAAAGCAGAGGGCACTTCAAATTGAGACAACCAGTCTGCTCGGGTGCTACTTACTATATAGGCACTGGTCAAACCGGCAAAAGTCATGGCCATACTGATCATGCCCACCCAGAGCATCATCTTTTTGGCTTTGTTGTGTTTGATTTCTAATTTGTCCATCGCTAAATCCATTTATCTATAACATATATTATCTGTAAAAGGCTAATGTATGTAATACTGGCATACATTAGTTTTTTGGCCGCCTCTTCGGTTCTTTTTTGCATCAAAACTAGGGCATGATACAAAAAATATACCCCGATCAAAATCAAGCCTACCACCGCTCCCACAGAAAGGCTCAAATCACCACTGTATTGGGTAAAAGGCGTAATGGAGATGATGACGGTCCAAAAGGTGTAAAATACAATTTGAAATGCAGTAGCTCGGTCAGGGTTTCCCGTGGGCAACATCTTAAACCCTGCTTTTTTGTAGTCATTATCCATAATCCAACCGATTGCCCAAAAGTGAGGAAATTGCCAAAAAAACTGAACCATGAAAAGCAGTCCAGGCTCAATTCCAAAACTACCTGTAGCAGCTACCCAACCCAACATAAAGGGAATGGCTCCTGGAATAGCGCCTACAAATACAGAAAAGGGAGTAAGAGGTTTTAAGGGGGTGTATAAACAAGTATATATAAAAATAGAAATTGACCCAAAA
>PAHA01000017.1 GCA_002711215.1 Flavobacteriaceae bacterium | reverse complement strand
GAAAAGAATATTAATAACATTATTATCTGCTTTTTCAATAATTATAAATGCTCAATGGAAGGGGACAACAAGCAATGATGATCAAAGGACAATGATGATACAACGTCATATGGAATTATATCCCAAAAATGACCAATCTCAACTTAAAAATATCTTTAATCAGGCAGCATCTATTAATGTAAATGGAACAAATATTTCACCAGAGGAACTCGCAGATTTTGAAAGAATGCATCACAAAATATTTGAAAATATAAAATTTCAGGTCGGAGCAAATATTACTTCGAAATATGAAAATGGACAGATTTGGACTCATGTATGGGCATGGTGGTCAGCTGAAGGTAAAAAATCTAAAGAGTCAGCTAAAATTCCTGTTCATCTCGCTTTTAAATGGGATGGAATTCAATCAAATAATGCATATTTTTTCTTTGACCCTACATTTATAAATAGCGAAGTTGCACTAAACGTATCTTCAAATTAACTAATTGAATTCTGGTTAAAACTTGCTCACCTTAACCGCTCCCGTAGTGGAGGGTTTTTTATTTCCATTTCACTTTTACAGGTTTTGTTATTTTAGTAATATGATGAAGTCCATTTTAAATACACTTGGTTTTAGATATATCTTTGAGATTATAGTAATTGTATTTTCTGTTTCATTGTCATTTTACATTCAAGATGTTTTAAATGATAGAGAGAAAATTGAGCAAAAAAACAAAGGTCTTGAGGGTGTTTTAATTGAATTAGAAAAGGATAATCAACATTTTGGGTTTACTGATTTCTACAATAAACAAAGAATTAATTACATTGATTCACTCTTTAACTTATCATTTGAGTTTAAACCAAAATATATTTCTGGTATGTGGGGAAGTTATGAATTGTTAGAAAACAATAGATTCTTCGATGCTTTAGTATCAACAGGAGCTATTGAATATATTAAAAGTAATGAGTTAAAGAGTGAATTAAGCGATTACTATAACTTAGAATATATGAAATTGAAATCTGCAATATTTTCTGATAATTTATGTTTCAATAGATTTAGCGAGAGATTGACAAATTTTAAAATAGATTCTATCAAATGGAATGGAATGGGAAAATTAGCGTTGCATCATTTTAATCCAAATGACATAAAAAAAATAAGAAAAGACACAAAACTAAAATCAACAGCTTTAGATTGGTCGATGTATATGAGAATGGAAATTGGTTATTCAAATGATGCCAAAAAGAGAATTATTTTGCTTCAAGAGCTAATCAATCAAGAGTTAAATAATTAGATCTTCAGACTACTCCGTTTTGCCATAAAAAACTACAAATATTCTATGATGGGTAATATACTATTTAACGCTTCCAATAGAAGGTTTAATCAGAAAAAAAGACAACAATAATTTATTGTGCCGAAAGTAAATATCAGGTATATCCTCTTTAGTTAGCTCAATCACTCCTTTATACTTGTATTTTAAAATTAAATAATTTATGTTTGTTTTTTAACCATAAATTATTTAAAATGAAAAAATTAATTTTATCACTACTATTTTTTTGTAGTCTCAGTATAAATGCCCAATACTGTCTTTTCTTTGACATTAAAGTTGATGAACCTGAAATGGTTGTATCTGCCATGAGTGAACTTATGAATACAGATTGGGGAAAAAATTTAGAAGCTACAAAATCATTATTTACTTACGGTCCAAATGGGACTAATGAAGCCACACATTCCATTCAATTTTGTTTTCCCAATGAAGCTGCCTTTGAAAATGCATTTATTTCTTATGGTAAATCAAGTGAAGCACAATTAATTTGGGAACGTAAACTTCAAGGATTTTCAAAAGATATTTCTCAATCATTAAATACTCCCATCTGGTACAATGGAGAAGATTGGGCTGAGGATAATGTTTTTATGATATATCAATTGGAAGTTTCAAACCCGTTGTTGTATCTTGAGGAATTTAAATCTTTATCAAAGAAATTAGAGAAAAAATTAGGAATCGATGGTAATTCATATGGTATAGCAGTTCCAATTGTAGGAAAAAATTCTGAATTTACTCATTTTGTTTGGCAAGGTTATCCCGATATCAAATCTGCTCTCTCTATAACTAAGTCGATGTTTTCAGACCCTTTATTTGCTGAGTTTTCCAAAAAAGTTTCTGGCTCAAGAAAAGTTATAAATACTTTAATGAGTATACGCGTAATGGACTTTTAAATTTCAATTTTAAATTGATTCTTCACCCTCCCAAGTGGAGGGTTTTTATATCATAGGTGCCTACTCCTTAAGTTCCGGAACTTTCACCCCCTTTTTGTAGGTTTTGTTATTTTAGTAATATGAAAAACACTTATATTCTTGCCTTAATTTTTTCAATTGTATTAGGGTATTTTTTGTATTCATATTTTGGTATAATTTTTATTGTCTTTATGCCACCTGTATTTGTTTATTTATTTAACAAGTATAATAAAAAGTAATGTACTATTTACAAATACAGAGTAACTTGGAAAAGCAGAATATAACCCCCTTTTGTAGGATTTGTTATTTTGGTTTAGTAATATCCTTACAATACATTTTAATAACTTTAGTTACTTGTATTTTAGAAGCAAATTTTTTATGTTTGGTATTATTAACCTAAAATTATTTAAAATGAAAAAACTATTTATTCTAAGTTTGCTGAGTATTGCTCTAACAAAGTTATACGCTCAGCAAACAGGTACAATTAAAGACAATGATAAATTGACTAAAATTGCTCTGGATTTTCATGAGGATTATGCTACAAACAAGCATGAATTATGGGATGAAATGTTAAATGATGATGCGGAAGTACATGTGAATAACAGCAAAATGACAGGTAAAGAGGTAAAAGAAGCTTTTAAGTCTCATCACATGATTTTTAATAATATTGAAATTATTGATGCTTATGCTCATACTAATTACTTTAGTGGTGGAGAAAACAAAGGCGATACCTGGACTAATAGTTGGTTTACTTGGACAGGAACTGGTAATGTGACAGGTATTGGATATTCAAATAAAGCGCATTTTGATTTTCAGTGGGAGAATGGAAAAGTAATTAAAATGCTTTGTTTCTTTGATAGTAAAGCACTGAACATGGAAATTGCTGCTAATAAATAAAATTAATTCCCTCCCATTGTGGAGGGTTTTTCTTTAAATACCCCCCTTTTGTAAGTTTTGTAGTAAAAAATTACATTGATAGTGGCTCAAAAGAATATCTTTTCGGGACAAAATCATGTTCTTTAAACATTTGTTGAGTGGATGGTTTAGCCAACCATTCTTTAAGTTTCGGAGGATTTACATCAAAAAATAGTTCTAAAACATTTTGATTATCAATTTTACAAAAAATACATTTTGAAGAATCACGCCAATCAGAAAACTCAGACTTTACTTTTTCATAGCCATTTATTTTAAAATCATCGGCATCATTACAGCTTGCAGTTAGCATTAAGTTCATAGAATTACATTTAAGTTATTTATCAACTTAATATATAAAATTATCACTATTAAAGAATTATTTGTCTTTAAGGANATAGTCAGCAATATCATCTACAAATTCAGTTCCCACCTTTTTTGTAGGTTTTGTTATATTGGTATTTATTAANCATATATTAATTAAAATGAAAAAAGGATATTGGACAGGTCAAGTATTTGAAATAAAAGACGAAAAAAAATGGAGTAATTATCTGACAAAATACACTCAGATTGAAAAAAACCACTTAGAGAATAAAACAGGTAATTTTTTGCCAGTGGCTTCAGGTCAGCCAAAAGCCAAAATCCAGGGCTCAAATTTAATGTTTGCTGCTGTTGTAGAATTTAATAACCTGCAAGACGCTATAGATTGTTATAAAAGTGAAGAATATCAAAGTGCCCTGTCTGAGCTTGGTGAAAACCCTGAAGAAACTGTGGTGAGAAATTTGTCAATTTTTGAGGGGTAATTTTGAGTCTGGATATACCCCTATTTAAGTTCTGGTACTTCACCTCCTATACTTCGCATTAAGTCACTTGCCAAATTTATGGTTTAAGTTCAAGATCAAGTGGTCTATCCAAATTAATTTCTCTAAGTGCAATTTTCCATATTCCATCTATTTTTTTCAACTTAAAATCATAAAAAACAGGACTAACTATTTGAGTTTTGGAGTTATTATTTGTTGTTAAAAGAATCATGTATTTTTTTAAGTGAGCAGAATCAACTGTTAATTCAATTAACATTGTATTAGACGTCATGTGTCTCCTCTGCATCTTTTTAATTTTAAAATATTCCATTCTTTCTTCGTTGACAGCTCTTTGTACTTCATCTTTAATTAAGTAAGTTGTTTTCTTGCCGTCTGAACCATAGATAACACCTAATGCGTTATCTGTAAACAATGATAAATATCCATCCAAATTATTTGTGTCCCAATAAATACCATAGGCATCAATAACATCATTTATTGCCATTCTATCAGCAACATTAAAATTGGAATCACCTATTAATCCAGACCAATTAGTTTTATTTTTTTCCTCTTTACCCAACACATTTCCAAGAAGATTTTTAACATCATCAATTTTTATATTATTTAAGTCAAATTGTTGACCTCTTAAAATATTAATTAATAAAATAGAAAATATAAGAAAAATTATTTTTCGATTCATTTCAAGTAGTTTTTGAGCTTAATAAGCTATTGAGAGAAAAATCCTATAACCAAGATATACCACAGTTACTCCCCATATCCACCAACGGTTTTTCATATACCAATCCATAAGACTAATATATAAATTTCATTTGAATAAGAATTCAGGTGGTGCGGGGCTGAGGAGTAGTTTCCAAGTGTCATTAAAAGTGTTATGTATTAATTCCATATTCCACGGTCTAAATCTTTTTCGAGTTTATCGAAATCTACCTCTGGATAATTTGATTCAATTAATTGCTCAATTTGACGATATTTAATTTTGCCATTTCTAAAAATTCAATTCCATACTTGTTGTAGGTTAATTAATAGAAAAGGATATCCTCTAATTATTGATTTACAAATGTCGATATTGATTATGGGGGCAACAGTGCTTGGATTAATATTGTTATAGAAACAGATTCTACAAATAAAAGAATTACCTACCTAACAGATATGTTATGGGTTGGTGATCCCCAGAAGAATTAGTCATGTAAGTTTTAGTTCCAGTAGGCATGTGAGCATTTAGATTGTTATGGTCTCCTTTATCTGTTTAAGCTAAATAGATGACATTTTCAAATTTATTTGTTTTTAATATAAACCATAAAATGCTGCCAGGGAAGATTACTTATATTTTCTTTAAGAGTGAAACCGCCAAGTTCCATTTCTTTTACAGCTTGTTTTTCACTCATTTTGTGTATTCTTTTTATTGGAACACTTGGATCTTCCCCCCTATATTCAACTAAAAATAATTCTCCATCAGGCTTCAATGCATTTTTGATAGATAAAATCATTTCCTTCGGAAAATTAAATTCATGATATACATCAACCATTAAAATTTTATTTACAGAGTTATTTGGTAATTCAATACTTTTTTCGCTTCCAAGAATCGTTTTTACATTTTTAATTTTATTAGATTTTATTTTACTATCTATAACTTCCAACATTTCAGTTTGAATGTCCACAGCATACACCATACCATTTTTTGCCAATTCAGCAACCCTGAATACGTGATAACCAGAACCAGATCCAATATCAGCAATTTTATCATTGGATTCAATCCTCATGTTTTGAATCAAATTAGAGACATTTTCTTCTTTTTCTCGCTCAGACCTTTCTAACCAGCCAATTCCCTGAAAACCCATAACACGAGAAATTTCTCGACCCATATACCATTTTCCAATTCCATTCACATCACCTTTTTTGTAAGTGTATTTTATATCAGAATTGGGACTTTGGCCAAAAGAACCCAAAGGAATTATCATTAAAAGAAATATTAGTTTTTTCATAATATTAAAATAAAAAATTATGATATTAATTACAAGAGGACTCATAGGATCTCCAGTTTTGATATGTGTTTTCATTAGGGAAATAAAAACATCTTGAAGATCCATTCAGAAAAGTAAGTTTTTTACAAAAACCTGTTGGAACATGGGCATCAGTATTTAAAATCGTGTGGCCGTCTGAAAAAACTAACTCTATTCTTACCGAAATATTTCCCAAAGTAGCTGACCAGTCTCTTACTTGTTGCTCTAATTCTGCCCATTCACCTCTATTTAAATTATCAACCTGCAGAGCGTAATTCAAAAATGAAAAAGTTAAATTTAAGTTTTTGGACGAGTCGCTAAAAGATGCAGCAGGTGCAAGGTGTCCTTTATCCCAAATGTTTTTATAATAATCAGAGTCATCACTGGTTACAACCCAATCCTCTTGATAAAAATCCATTTTACCTCTTTCAACTTTTTTTTCGATTTGAAACAACATACTCAATCCAATTTGGCTGTTGGTAGGTTTCGTTATAACTAACTTTATAAATTCCCTTATCAATAATGAGATTGTTATCTAAATTTTTATCAATTGAATTTTCTTGAGTGTCACAGTTACTTAAACATTTATCTACATACGAGTTATCTCCAGACGGGGTCAAGTAATGACAACTTCCTTTTGAACCAATTTCAATTTTTCTTAACTCGCCGCTAAACTCATAAAATCCATAGGTTATATCATTATGACCGTTAAATGAAAAAGCCAATAAAAAAGGAATAAACAAAATCCATTTGATAATTAGCTTTTTCATTCTAGTAAAAAAATAAAACTTACAAAAGGGAGATAGAAATGTTGGAGATTACTAAGGGGGATATTCATGTCATTTAATTGTAAAATACAATATCAACTTTTTAGCTTTCTTGAATTAAATGTTCTTTGTGGATTATCTTGATCTATACCGTAAGTGGCAAAAGAACCCTCTGAAATATGAATAATACCCCCATTATTAGAAAATTATAAAAGTAGATTTTCTGCCATCTGGCTTATTTTCCCAAATTCCCCGCCTAGTGGTGTTACGGTACGGAGATTCTTAATTACGTCTTTCAATAAAATTCTGATACCATCACCTGCAGCAAAATATGTCACAATATGTCCTTGCTTAAGAGCTTCACTTGCAGCGTTAATTGACATAATTGCAGCATTTGGGTTTTCCATTGGGTCAGAAGTAAAATGTATGAAATAGTTTTTTTGTGCAATAGAATTAATTTCTATAAACATTAATATAAAAAAAGTTTATTCATTTTAAATAAATTATGATTAATTAAAATAAAACTAAACAATTTAGTTGTAAAATAAAAGTGATATTAAGTAACTGAGCTAAGTTAAGAGCTATGGATACCTCTTGGTGCTGAATTTTCCTCTTTGGCTATTTGTTTACGTTTAGACCTCCAATCTCTAGAATAGAATATTTTAAGTAGAATGAGAGATTTTATCACATTCTATGTATTTATAGAGGCTCTCTAAGACTCCTTTAATTTCGTTATGATAGAGTGTTATTATTAATCTTCCAGCCTTCCAATTAAGGATATTCTATAATTCTTTACTTCTGTAAATACCTACTGCGTTTAAGAATCAAAAGGGGAAGCATTGAAAATAATTCAGAGATGACCGTCTAAGCGCCTTCCCAAGGAATCTAAATGAAAGTTAATTTTATTGCAACAAACTAAGATTAACTTGATACTTATTAGATTTATTATGGCATTCATTATTTGAGCTGAATAGATATGCGTATTGGCCTTTAGTCTATTAAGAGTATCTATTAGATTCTTAACATCTTTTAATACAATATTTTGCTTAATGATCTTGTGTTTACTAAAATAGACTTTCTATTTACTTCCATAGATAATTTTCACCCAAGAATACTTGACCTCTCTTATTTTTTTGAATTCTATTTCAAGAGCCTCAAGAGGTATTAAATTCACAAGCTAATTAAATAACAATTACTATTATATTTTGAGTATATTTAGTACATAATCAAATTTAAAAAATTATGAAAAAATTAAAAAAAACTTTTTTTGGTCTATTTACACTAATCGGTATTTTTTGTGTTGTAACTGCTTATAATTCAATTAATGAACAACCCAAAGTTTACGAGTTTGAGACAGTAACAGTTGTTGAATCACTTATAAAAGGTGGACTTGGAAGGTCCAGAATGATATCAAAAACTGAAACGGTAAATTATAGAGAAGCAACCACAATAAGGAAGGAAGATGGAGAAAAGGAAAAATCTAAAAAATCTCGTTCCGAGATTAGAACAAAAGCTTTTGAGGAAACAAAACTCCTCAACTTTTACAACGTTGCAGGAATTAGGTTTAATAATATAGCCACGAATGACGCAATGATGAGAGCTAAATTAAATGAGATGTCTTCACAAGGCTGGGAGCTTGTTTCTGTTGCAGCGGGTGTTGAAAGTGCTGACAAAGAGAAAGACGCTATATTTATTACACGTTTCTTTTTTAAAAGAGAAATTTAATATTAAAAAACTAAGAATTGATTACAGAATTTGTCGTTTTTGGAAAAATATGATTTAAAAAATGGTGTAATCAATTTATATTTCATGAAGTGAAGGGGGCTTTAAAATACTCCTCTTTTCGATATTTAGCTAGAACTATAGATGGTCACCAGGTTTGTTATAAAGATAAATTTTTTGCCCTGCCTCCTCAATTCCTCTCTTATAATCTAGATCATTAAAGTGAACGACCATAGGCTTATTCTTGGTCATTAAGCACATTTTTAAACCATCATTTTACAACAGTCACTGAAGAGGCTTTACTTATAATTCCCGTATCTTTTTTAATATTCCTAAATTTAACTTTAGATAATTCTAAGTCGATAGCTAAGGAGTGTCAGAAAGAGTGTTTTCATTTTTTACTTGATTAGCATCTACGATTGTCTTACTCATATCATTGACAATTTTCACAACTTTTAAACCTTATTAATTGTTCAGAAATTGGTCGAGCAGAGTCGTCCTCCCAGACCCCAAAAATCTTTTTAATACCGTTACTAGAAGTTTTGAACAATTATTTACAATATTTAAGATTGTAGAGATGCATCAAGGAAAGTATTGAAGCAGCTAAGTAAGTTAAATACTCTGAAAATTGAAATGAATTTATTTTTTCATTTATGATAACCAAAAAAAGAAAAATCCAGCTAAGCCAAAACAGATACTTAATTATTTTTATTTTACTAATTCGTGTTGATAAATAGACCATAAAAAAAGAAATAAATAAAAATACATAATCCAGATTTTTCCACCATGAAAAAGATGTTGAAAATTCTGAATTTAAAGATGAATATGAAATGAAAATTAATGGGGTGATTATACAATGAAGCAAACAAAGTAAAGACGTTAACACTCCAAAATAATCTGATTTAAGTGTAAAATATTTAATATTTTTCAATTAATTATGAATTAGCAATTGCAAAAATAGTCAAGTAATTTTATTATTGCAACTCAGTTGAGATAAAATCTATGGTTATAGTCAGAAAAAACAAATCGTTATAATTTATTTTTCTTTGTTATTTCCATGTATTTTAATCTCTAGATTTCATTGATCTAATGACAGTCATCCTGCAACATAAGAATCTCTCTTACAATTAATTAGTCCCTTACTAATTTTACTTTTATTTTGTGAAATTGGTGATCGATTTTAGGGTTGCGTAGTTTAACATGCCAACTGCATGTTGAATTGGATAAAACCCTTGCTTGTTCACCCTAGCTTATTTTTAAGTTTATTTCTGTATTTACAGTTGACCAAATCCGTACTGTAATTAAGTGTGTTTTGTTGCGCTAGCATTTGTTATTGAAATAAACTTGCTAAAGATAAATTTCTAAGTTTTTTGGGTACAGAAGATTAAATGAGAACTGATGATAACAGAAGCAGGGGTTTAAATTTTTTATTCATCTTGAAAGTGATTGATAGAGCAGAAAGAAGAAGCAGGGAGACCTTCTTTATTAAAAAAATTAGGAGTTAAAAAGTTTTTCCATCCATATCTAACATATACTGGTTTAGTTACTTTTTTGGACCAAGCAATTACTTTATCTCCTCTAATTTGGGCATCAGCGGTTTGAAAAATTTTATCCTTTCCTGCAATTTCAAAATATTTTAATTTTTTATCTGTACAATGAAGACCACTTCCGATATGGTCAAAGGAAATAATGGCTTTACTTTTTTGAAAATTTACTGCTTTAAAAAGAGGCCCAGAATGGTTAAGGTTCTGGTATCCGTAATCTTTTGCCAATGCCCATAGCGCAAGTCTTTTTCCCACCGGTTTTTTGATTTTGGGATGAATATCGAGACTGTCTCCTATGTCCATCGTGACTGCCATTCCAACATTTTCTTCTGAAAGAGTCAGACGCTGTTGCTCTCTTAAATTAGCTGCAAACTCGCCGCTAGTCTGATTTCTCCTACTAGCATATTCATGAGGAGCTATTTGAACATTATAAAATGGGAGTTTTTCATTTCCCCATTCTTTCCTGTAAGTTTTAATAACTGATAAAAATATCGACCGATAATTTTCATAGCTTGTAACGTTGTTTTCACCTTGATACCAGATGAAGCCTTTAATCGAGTAAGGTGAGATTGGAGAAATCAAAGAATTATATAGCATAGTTGGCTTACTTCCTTCTCTAGGTATCCTTAACTTTGATGGGAAAATAATTTCATCAAATCCTTTAGAGAGATTATATAAACGATTATTAGTCTTCCAGGAGGAAAATCTTACTTTCCAATTATCGAAAAATGAAAAAATCTTTTTATTGTTGTGATATATCCCTCTTTTCTTATCTTTAGGTAATCCCCCGTCTCCAAACATGTCAGCAACCCTTATTGCAATGGTATTAATCCCACGGTTGAGAATATTATCTGGAATTATAAATCGACTTTCAAATCTCCCATAACCTTTTCTGCGATTAATGAATTTACCATTAATAAAAATGTCAAAAAAATCATTTACCTCTCCGATCTCAAATTCTAAATCAACAATTTGATTTTTTTGATAATCAAATGTTTGTCGTAACCAAACAACTCCATCAAACTCATTTTCTAGATTAAATTTCTCATTAATCTCTTTTAAACTTAGAATTTCCCAATTGGAATCATTGTATTTGTTCTGAATAAATTTTTTATTTTCGTCACTAAAATAAATTGTGCTATCATCACCATTAATTAATTGATTTAACTCTACGTAACTATGACTACTCAACCACATATTATAAGGTGTGTTTGGGTCTAATGAAATTTTTATTCTCTCATTAATTTTTTCAAACCCCTTGACTTTTTCAAGTAATTCGGGCATAGCATAAGCTTCAGCAGGATGACCCATATGCCAAGTACCATGTATAATTCCAATAGGGACTTGAAGATTATTTAATAATTCTTTGGCAAAATAATATCCAACTGCAGAGAATTCTGTTATCGTTTCAGGGGAACAAACTTTCCAACTACCGTTTACAGTGTTATTTGGAGTAAAAGAGTCATTTCCAGTTGCTCTAAAGTATCTTATTTTATGAAAGTTAGCTGTTTCAATTTCATCTTTGACACCTTTAACTTCAGTAATTTTATTTCCCATTTGCCAACCCATATTAGACTGACCTGAAGCAAACCAAACTTCCCCAAAAAGAATATCTTTTATGATGATTCTATTAACCCAGCTTTTAATGGATAATTCGTGTGGCTTAAAGTCAGCTTTTAGTGTTTTAATTTGAGTTTTCCATTCCCCATTTTCTTTAGTGGTAATTATTTTCTTTTCCCCCCAGTCTGTTTCTAAGGTAATTTGACTTCCAGGTTTAGCCTGTCCCCAAACAGAAACATATTCGTCCTGTTGAAGCACCATATGATTTTTAAATAGACTGCTAAATGAAAGACTTTTATCTTGGCCACATGATAAGAATAAGGAAAGAAAAATTAGAATTATTTTTTTCATTATAAATTAAATTTTGAGTTGTAATGAATATTTTTTTTGAAAACTCTTTGTTCGATTCCTTTTAATATATTTTTCGCAATTTGTAATTCAGAGGGCATAGTTGAATATTTATGAATTGTTCATAATCCAATATAACCAAAATCCACAAAACCAAATACTCATTAAAATATGTTTGGTAGATTCTCAATCAGTATTTAAGTGTAACACAATACAAGGCGTTTTCTTTCAACCCTTTAGAGGATTTTGTTATTTTAGTTTAATGAAAAATTTAATTTTAAATACATCAGCTTTTAGATATATTTTCGAGATTATAATTATTGTTTTCTCTGTAACTCTTTCATTTTATATACAAAGTATAATTATTGATAGGGAAAAGATTGAATTGAAGAACAAAAGCTTAAAAGGTGTTTCTAAAGATTTAGTTGAGGATATTGAGTATTTCAATAGTGCTCAAAAAACTTTAGCTAATAGAATAAAGAATATCGAAATATTTCTGAGCGGTGAGATATCAAATGGAATAATCAATGATATAATGTTAACATATGATTTTTCTGGAGTTAACTCCAACTACAAGTCCTTGCTTTCAACTGGTGCTGTGGAACATATAATTGACGAACAATTGGTAAAAGAATTAACAAATTACTATGAAAGAAATTATTCAGTTTTAGAGGATTTATTTGGACAATACAAACATCTTTATTTAGATTTTTTAGAATTTATGGCATCAAATTATCCAGTTGAGTCAATGAATAAAATAACTCTACTGGAAAATAAATTAGTACAGGGGAACCCGTCTTTTAGATATAGTAAAAAAACACTTTTAAACCTTAACCAAGATTTTGAATTTCAAAATCATGTGTATTCTTTAAAAAGAATTATAATTGTATATGTAAGGTTTTATCAGTCTGCGATTGAAAGAAATAAAAAATTGGCAATTTTAATTGAAAATGAGTTGAATAATTAATGGCATATTTATTTTTTTAAAATAATAAGTTAAATTCCATTCTTTTTTTAGCACAGATAAAAACCCTATTAATAAATACATTTCTGGTTATCGGATTTTAAATAATAGGATTTATAGTTTTCGGCCTTGGGATCTTTGCAACCGCAGAGGTTTAGAAGTTTGATGTTTTTAAAGTCGATGGGATGGCTTTCTGCCTGTAGGGAGATATAGCCTTTTGTAAGAATTTTACCTGCTTGGGCGGTCCAAGTATCTACGCTTTCCACTACCCCACTGGAAATCCAGTCTTTTTCTCCCAGTTTGGAGTTGGTAAAACCCCCGCCAATTTGTGGAAGTTGGTATTTAAGTACGGTATCATTTTCAATTAGGTGGGCAATGCTTTCCCCGCCTAGTACAACGACCTCTGCACGTACCCACTTGTCACCGTGATAGGTTTTAGAATTGGAATTGATGCAATGGCGGTAGTCTACTTTTCCATCGATTACTAATGCCGTTCCAGGGGTACAGACATTCCCTGTAGTGCGTTCGCCGGCATTCAGTCCGCCGAGGAGTTGAATTTCTATTGACACAGGGAAATACTGACCATAGTCATTGCTTTCCGCCGATTGGGAATGCAACATGATTCCGCTATTGCGTGTGTTCCAGTTTTCCCCACCCTTGACTTGCTCTCCTGTAAATCGGTAGTCGAACCGCAGCTTGTAATAAGAAAACGGGGTTTTGTAATACATATGGGCATAGGCGTCATCAAAGGTATCATAGTCGTCATATACAATCCGTATCATACTATCCTGCGCTCGAAAGGTGTTAAGATAGTTAACATTAAGGTCCTGATTGGCGAATTTGATCGTCCAATCGGAGAAATCTTTACCATTGTAAAGGGCAATCCATTTCTCCTTATTGGCTGTATTTAAGTTTTGGCAAGCATAGCATATAAAAAGTAGAAAAATAAAAAAGGAGTAACGCATCACAAAAATTCACATTAATAAATTAGGGTTTATGCTCAGTTAAAAAAGATCAAAAAAATAACTTCCCTAAACGGTCACCCCACAATTTTACAAATACCTCAATAAAAATATGCATTTATGCTATGTCTTTAATAAGAATGGAGCTTTTTTTAAGAATCCAGAAAACAATGAGATGGATATCACATTTATTTTTTATGGCTTTAGGCATTGTGTAATTTTACAATGTATTCCAAAAAGGAAATTAATTATTTGTTTTTGTTAGTCCCCGCTTTTTTTAAAAGCGGGGTTTTTTATTCCACTACTATTTTTAAAGTTTCTTCTGTTGATAGCTTAACCGCCATTCCCTCTATTAGCCTTTCTCCGCGGTAGTTTCCAGATAGGTTTTTTTGAGAAGCAGTAATGTGGTATTTATTCTTAGGGTCGAGGGTAAACCACTCTGGGAATTGATTGATTCTGGGGTAATCTATAGGCAAGTTTAAAATGTCTTTGTGTCGCTTTTGATCAAAATCAATTGGTTCCCCAATCGGCTTGCGTGATGGGGACAAAATAAGTACCCTTTTCAGATGGGGCAGCCCCAAATAGCATTTGTTAGCTCCAAGGCGACACTGGTGCCTCTTGTGTTTTCCACAATCCATATATCATAGCTGTTCGGGTAAAATTGCCGTCACCGTGCAGCCTTCGATGACACTATCGGCTTGTTTCATTCCAAAAATGACCAATATCTCATTGTCAATCTAATGGCCCAAATGAGGGTTGTTTTCCCGATTCAAGATATTTATCCCGCTTTCCAGTTCACCGGCATAACCATCGTGACTGCCCAAAGGTACGATGTCTTTATTGGGGTCCCAGTTGTAATTTCGGAAATTGAGGTGGAGCGCCTTAAAAGGCTTACGCATAGTATTGATATATTCTATCTTTTTGTCCACCAAATAAATAGCATGGTAAGCATTGAGGATATAGCCCCAAGTATCGGTGATACGATTGACTATGACGGTTCGTGTTTTTAGATTGATGACATTTTAAAAAAGCCCATCGGTATATCTTCCGAATATCAATTAGAGATCCAAAAGCCGGTATATGGAGGATCGATAGAAATCTGCTTTGGGATGACCCAACAAATACAAAGTAAAAAAAAGTTTACTTATTACCCCAATGATCTCACAGCCGCAGTCTCTCAATTTAAGGTTATCCGTTTGGGAGAAGTCGTTTTCCAAAAGGTAATAATCGGCGATATCAATTGCCCAATTCATGTATTTCTCCTATTCTGTCATCCAGTAAAACCGGGTGAGGACTTGCAATATTTCCTCATTGATTTCTTTCACAATGAAGGATCGTTTAAAGGACTATTCCAAGGCTTCAAAATCTTTTGTAAATGTGTAAAGAGTGTTCAATTTCCATCTAACAGTCTTGGCAAGTGGAGCCCCCATCAGTTCGTTGAAGGGGATCAATCCGTCTTTAAGGTATTTGGATGCACCAAATATTGCCTGCCCTTTATTGACTTGGTTTTCCTTAAAATCCTTTTTGAAAAAGAATAAAGATAAGGGAAAACCCCCAGACGGGAAGTGAGTTTCTTTTCTTGATGTAGTATTTCTATAAGCGTGGCGTTGAGCAGAGAATTGTCCAATAAATAGCCAGTTAACAACAAAAAGGGGTAATTGTTTACAGCTGCATTGCCAGAGTCCCAAAAGTCCAACTTAGCATCTAGGTTAGAGCGGATCAATCCGTTTTCAGGATCAGCTTTTTGGAGCTAAGCACGGGTAAAATCCATGCTTCTTTGGAAACTCTCGTGAGCCCTTTCCCCATTCTCTGTTGCTTACTTTATAAATCCAATGTCAAAGATTTCGGGGGACTTACTGGATAAGAATAGAAGTAAAAATAATTTTACTGAAAAATTTTATTTGATATTTTATTTGCACCACACTAAACTTTTAGTTGATGTATATTTTTTTAGGTGTCCTATGTTCTCTATAAGGTGATCGGGTCGGATTTCCGACTTTTGAAAAAGTTTGTCCCTAAATTTTCCCGATTTAACTAAAAAAGTGGTGTATCCCATCTTTTGTGCCCCTCCTATGTCGTTGATCAGATCATCTCCCACCATAGCGATTTCTTCAGCTTGGCAGTCTAGCCCTTGGGTGGCCAATTCAAAAAACGCCTTTTCGGGTTTACCCACTACCAAAGCGTTAGTCTCGGCAGCGTACTCCAGTGCGGCGACAAATGCGCCGCTGTCTAGAGTGAGGCCACTTTCGGTTTGGAAATAACGTCCTTTATGCAAAGCAATCATCTGCGCCCCCTCGATGAGCTGGTTCATCAGTCCGTTCAGTAAAGGATAGTCCCATGTCATTCCAATATCCCCAATGACAATGGCTTCGGGTGGATCGGTGGTGGTGTCAAAGTCTTGATAATCGCCTTTCGCCTCTTCTCTTAATACCAAGCGACAACGATTAAAACCTTGCTTTTTGAGATACAATACCCCGGCATAGTTGGCACTTACCAATTCGTTTTCTTGAATTTTAAGTCCCAAACGATTAAGTTTTTCCGTGAGTTTTTTTCTTCGCAAGGTAGTATTATTGGTTATAAAACGGTAGGGGAGCTGCAGTGTTTGCAACCATTCCAAGGTTTCATTAGCCCCGGGAAGCAGCTGGTCATCCACATAAAATACCCCATCTAAGTCAAATAAAAAAGCTTTGATCATTTGATGTGTCTTGTGCTGTATTAAAGATAAAAATATAAATGGAGAGTAAGAAAATCCTAATTATAGGGATCTGTGTTTTGTAGTTTTCGAAAAAATAGTTTTTAGACAAAAAATGCTTTTTTTTGGTCAAAAATGAGCTTTTTTGATCATTTCAAGCATTTTTTGAACGTTTTTGAGCTTTTATGGTGATTTTTTAGAAATTGATTTTATCGAATTTTGACCTTATATTTATGAAGAAAAAGTTTTATTAATTTATTGTAGTCAATTATGGGAAAGAAAATTATAAAATGCAGTCAGTGCGATCAGGAATTTGAAACGGGTTTCGATTACCGTATGCATTGGGAAACCCATCTCGATGATTACTTCAAAAAAATTAAAGGGGTGGCCATTCCCCCCAAAAATTGACTTAATTCCTATCTTTTTACTTTCTTCTCAACCGATTGGACCAGTCTTGGGATTGCTGTTCCTTTTTGATGCGTTCTATTACTTCAGGTTGATTGAGCAGGGGGTGTTTTTCTTGACGTGAGGTAAGGTGATAATGGGTGCACTCACCGCAGAAATAGTAATTTAGCGCAGGTTTGTTAAATCGTATATGGGAACGAATCAAGGCTTCGGCGGCCTCTTCTTCGGTATAGTATTGGTTTTTCTTAGTGCAACAGTCCATTAATCTAAGGAGATTTAATTAGTAGGTACTAAAGTTTCCCATAAGGATATAAATAAGGAGGGTCGCCACAACCAAAAAAGCTGAAAAGCCCTTTGTGTATCTCCATCCAGTCATTTCTACGATTTGTAAATCTTTGATTTCAAATGGTTTTTCCTTAGGGATATAGTAAGAAATTAAGCTCATTATGGCCATATTGAGGACAAATTCAATACCCCAAATGTGGACAAAATGCAGATCAACCTTAAAGATAAAGGTGCATCCAATGTAAAAGGCCAACCCAATCAATAGGGCTGATTTTGCAGCCAAAGCAGAAATCTTGGGTAGGAAAAATCCCGCCAACATAATGGAGGCAATAGGGATAAAGAAAATACCATTGAGTTGTTGGAGCAGTTGATACAAACCGTCCGGTGCATTGGCGACCATCGGCGCCACGGTGATGGCAAATAGGGCCAAAACAGCAGACGTTGTTTTTCCGATTTTAACCAATCGATTGTCGCTGACCCTAGGGTTGATATGGCGTTTGAAAATATCGATACTGAAAATAGTAGCGGCACTGTTCAAAACGCTATTGAATGTGCTCAATACCGCACCCATAACCACAGCAGCAAATATGCCCACAAAACCTGCAGGCAATACTTTTTTGATGAGCACAGGGTAGATCCTGTCTTGACGGTCGTAGAAGAGATCGCCATAATAGTAAAAGCCAATTACCCCCGGCAGGATTATAATCAAAGGCACTAATATTTTGAGTAGTCCAGTAAGTAGCAGTCCCTTTTGGGCTTCTTTTAGATTTTTGGCCCCTAAGGCACGTTGAATGATCATTTGATTCATACACCAAAAGTAGATTTGATTGATGATAAGGCCTGTGAAAAGAACTTCAAAAGGCATTACGGAGTCTTTGGCACCGATGACATTGAATTTTTCAGGCATGTTTTGGTAAACCTTACTGAGTCCTTCCATAGGGTTGCCGTCTCCGATGCTGAGCAATGCCAAAAAAGGAATAGCCAAGCCCCCGACTAAAAGACCATAACCATTTAGGGTGTCGGATACCGCTACGGCCTTGAGTCCCCCAAAAATAGCGTAGAGGGAACCTATCAAACCTATCGCCCAAATGGTGATCTTCATACCTTTGTCTTGGGACACATCGAGTAACTCTGAGACATTAAAGATACTTTCCAAATTGATTGCTCCTGTGTACAAAACTATTGGCAAAATGGTAAAAATAAATGAAATCATGAGGAAGAAAGCCACCAAAGAACGGGTGAATCCATCGAAGCGATTTTCGAGAAATTGGGGTATGGTCGTCAATCCCATTTTGAGGTATTTGGGCACAAAATATACGGCAGTGAAAATAAGTGCCAAGGCAGAGGTAATCTCCCAAGCGATGATTATAAATCCATTTTTGTAGGAGGATCCATTCATACCGATGAGGTGTTCGGTTGAGATATTGGTCAACAACATGGACCCTGCAATAACAACTCCTGTGAGGCTTCTACCCCCCAAGAAATACCCTTCCTGTGAAGTGAGAGTTTCTTTTCTGAGTTTGTACCAAGAGTAGCCTGCTACAAAAAACGTATAGGCCCAGAATGTCAAAAATAATTGCATAAGTTTTTTTAATGAAATATTTAGGAAAGGGAAATTGGGCGGTTTTCCTTTATAGATTGTTTGGCGGCCATGGCAATAGCCAATGCAGCGAGTCCGTCTTCGGCTGAGATGCTGGAAGCTTTTTTATTTTTTAGGGTTGAGACAAAATCCATCAAAATATTGCGATAAGAATCGGCATAACGTTCAATAAAAAAGGGCTTTGATCGGGCAGTATGATGTCCCGATGCGACGGAGGTCTGTACAGCATTTTCTAAAATATTTTGGGTAGCGACCTTTCCGTTTTCTCCAAAAACCTCTAGGCGTTGGTCATATCCATAGGCGCAATATCGGCTGTTATCGATCTGTACCATACAACCTTTTTTGAAAATCAATGTAGTCACTGCAGTATCGATGTCATCGAATTGTGCCAAGGGTAAATTTCCAAATATATTTCCCGAGGAGTTCACTTTCACGACCTCATCACCTACCAAGTAACGGGCCATATCGAAATCGTGAATGGCCATGTCTAAAAAGAGTCCTCCAGAGTGTTCTATGAATTTCAAGGGCGGGGGCGCGGGATCACGACTGGTAATTTTTACTATTCGCGGGCTTCCCACTTTACCTTGATCTATAGAGGTTTTGAGCTGTTGGATGTGGGGGTCAAATCTTCGGTTGAATCCCACCATAAAATGTATGCCTGCTGCCGCTACTGTCTCTTTTATGGTTTTGACTTTTTCATAGGCCAGGTCAATGGGTTTCTCGCAAAATATATGTTTCCCAGCTTTTGCCGCGAGCAGGATATGATCGTAGTGAAATGCGGTGGGTGATGCAATAATAACAGCATTTATGCCTGGGTGCTTTAACATTTCGGCAAAAGTGGCGAAATGAATCTCTACTCCGTTTTCTTTGAGGAAAGCTTGGTGTTTTGGTTTAACGTGACTTGCAGCTAGAACTTGCGCATCTTTGCAATAAAGCTGGACATTGGACAGGTGTATTTTACCAATCCTTCCTAAGCCTATTATACCAAAATTGATCATTCCCTGTGCAGCGTATCTTAGCGGTTTTGTGCTAAAAAAATAATTTTTCAGGAAGATATTTGGCGATCAAATCCTCGTAATAGGGTTTTAGCGCTTTAGTATCTGGAGGAACAGGTGCTTTGGAATATAAATCGTAGGGGTTAAAAAGATTGACCCATTTGAAATATTCTCTGTCTTCGTTATTCATCAAGTGGTCGTAGGCATTCTCCCTGTGCTGTGCATAAAAAGAATGATAACGAATCATATAGAGCGCTGGTTTGGGCAAG
The DNA here is from genome assembly GCA_002711215.1 of Flavobacteriaceae bacterium. Lineage (GTDB taxonomy): Bacteria > Bacteroidota > Bacteroidia > Flavobacteriales > Flavobacteriaceae > UBA8316. Next base: position 2,180 of record PAHA01000017.1, on the reverse strand, counting down.
TAATTTTTAACGATTTGATAGAGGTATTCATCATGACCCCAACTCATCTTAACTTGATTCAATCCACAGTTTTGTGTATATACTCCAAATTTAGTACTGTATCTCTCAGCACTATAATCTGGATTGGAACTGAAGAATTCAGGATATATTATTTTATTTGAAAAACTGCAGCCTACGGGGTAAGTATCTCCTACTACGGCCCACTGAGGCTCTCCAAAAAGACAAAGTACTTTTCCCAGATCGTGAAGCAGTCCCGTGAGAACAAACCAATCGGGATGACCGTCTTGTCGAATGGCCTCGGAGGTTTGTAAAAGGTGTTGTAACTGATCTAACTCAATGTCTGGGTCACTGTCGTCAACTAAAGTATTGAGGTAATCTAGAGCTTCCCAAATGGACATCTCACGTTTATTGAAAGTCAAAAACTCTTTTTCCTTGGCTTGAACAAAATCATAGGTCTGATATTCGTGATTGAGTTTGTAAAATTCTCTTACAGTAGCATCACGATCAGAATCGACATAGTTTCTAAATTCTTTCTTTTCTTTAGCCATATTAGGATCTGGATACCTTTTAAGCAGGTCATCTTCCCATTCATCTATACTGGAAAGCGGCAAAGGGTTGGGTATTTTCATAACTCTGTAACTTATTTCATTTTAAATATAAAAATATTTTACAAGAAAAATCATTTTTTCAATGTTAATGGAAATTAAAAAAAGAAGCTATTTGTTTGTATATACAATAATTGTATATATATTTGTTAAAAAGTTGTTATGAAAAATCTAAAGCCTATCTGCGGATGTGGGAATACACAAAATCCCGATGGAATTTGTGATGGTTCTCACCTAAATCGCTAGATAATGGTTAGATGTTAGAAAAACCCTCCACAAAGAGGGTTTTTTTGTTTTAAAAAGTATTATTAATTTAATAATCATTCAGGTAAGGGCTCCTCTACTTCAGATTTATCTGGTTTGCCACCAAATTTGAATCTTATTGCAATTTCATGAGCTTTCAGATTCAAGCCAGATAATTTGTCATTACTAAATGTGTCATAGGCGTAGCCTAGTGAAAAATTTTCATTGATATTTATAATGGCTTGGGATGAAAAAATTGATCCTGTTCTTATTGAAAAACCTAATTCAAAAAAACTTAAGTATCCTACTTTAATGCCAATATCTGTGACTGAATTTATTCCTTTTGTTTGTCTAAATATAAAAGTTGGTTTTACAGATAATCTATCATTTAATGAAAGGTTCGCTTCCCCTGCAAGATAAACGTGAACCCTATCTCTAGATTGAATAACCAAATCCTCTCCATTTCGCTTGGAGTTGAATAATCTTGGTACAGACGCTGAAAACCATAATTTACTGCTTTTATACAGAATTCCAATGCCCAGATTAGGGTTAAAACTACTAAAAGAGTTTTTTAATGGATCAACTTCACTATTATAACCTCTCAAAAGGGAAGGGTCTGAACTATATGAATTTCCACTAGCCTTAATTCCTAATAACACAGTAGACTTACTATTTAAGGTCAATCGATATGAAAAATCCGCTGAAATAGTTGTTTGATTTTCTATAAAAATCTTATCCGATAGAACTGATATACCTAGCCCAACATTTTTACCACTTTCTACACTGTAAGATATAGCTGTAGTTTTTGGACTTTTTTCAGTATCATTCCACTGGTTTCTTGATGTAAGAGAAATTACATGCTTTCCCTCAGCTCCTGCAAAAGCTGGGTTAACAAATAACATATTATAACTAAATAAAGACAGATAAGAGTCCTGTTGTGATGCTAAACTTATTGGGATTAAAAAAATGATTATAGAAAAAGCCCTTATCATAAGTTATCGGCTAAGATAAACCCAACCCTGATAATCAGGACTACCATTCCTGTTAAAATCTATTAAATAATAGTAACTTCCTTCAGGTAACTCCTCACCATTGAACTCTCCTTCCCAATCATTCTGATAGTTTCGTTGATTCAATACCATCTGACCTGATCGTGAATAAATCCACACTTCATTGTCAGTGTAGCGTGTGAATGAATCGTCTGCCCAATAGTCATTAAATCCGTCCCCGTTGGGTGAGAAAAAGTCAGTTATTTCCAGACCAATTGAAGCGTAGTCATCGCAAACACTCAGGGGATCAGTAGGATTAACACCACAACCTATTTCATCGATA
>PAHA01000016.1 GCA_002711215.1 Flavobacteriaceae bacterium | reverse complement strand
ATAAAAACCAGAAGAGGTGAGGCTGAAGGTGTTGTTGTAAAAGAAATCAATCCAAATGATAACATATGGTGGTCCATTGAAAATCAATTATTAAAAGTGAAAAATGGACCAGATGAAAAAGGTTCTACTCTATGGACTAAAGATTCATTTGATAATTTTAGAGTTCGTCTTGATTTCAAATTTATTGATGGAAATATCGACTCAGGAATTTTCATGAGAGGAAGTGACCATTTAAATCCTCAAATTCAAATTGGTGTATCAGGTTCATTAAAAAGAGACATGACTGGATCCCCATACATACCAAAAAAAGGATATCCTCAAGAAGCTGTAAAAGTAAAATCANTTCTAAAAATGGATGATTGGAATAATATGGTTATTGAGGCTTTAGGTAACCGNTACAGGGTATGGTTAAATGGNGAACAAGTANCNGANTACACATTGGAAGAGGCGAATCTANANGGTCCTGTGGGTATACAACTTCATAACAACAGAAAGATGGAAATTTGGTACAAATCAATCGATATTGCCAGTTACTAAAATTAGTTTANAAAAAAACAAACCGCCATNAAAATTTTATAATTTAGTTNTGGGTTTATTGTATTTATAATTTNNAANCAAATATTAATTATGTCTAANAAAACTTTCTTTAGTATACTTTTTCTTTTATCAGTTTCATTAATTTCNTCTCAGNCTACAANGAAAGAAATTANTGAAATCGTCAGGGAATGGGCATCTCCAACAAAATTTCCAGACCATGTTGTAATTAGTGCAACCGAAGATCCTTCAAGATCAATTGCCATAAATTGGAGAACTGAAGCTAGTAATAAANTAGGTTTTGTTGAGNTTGCATTNGCTGGACCAGGTCCGTATTTTAAAAAAAATAGTAAAAAATATAAGGCAGAGAGAACTTTAGTANACTCTNAGATAGCATANAAAGATGGATTTGAAGCATCATATTTTGAAGNTCAAATCGATCAATTAATTCCTAATACAATATATGCATATAGAGTTGGTAATTTTCATTTTAAAAGTGAATGGCATCATTTCAAAACCGCTAATAANCTGTCNANTCCTNTTTCCTTTCTNTATGTNGGTGATGCCCAAAATTATATTTTNGAATTATGGTCAAGAGTAGTTAGGAATGCTTATAANACTGCACCAGATGCTGATTTTTTNATCCATGCTGGAGATTTAGTNGATAAAGGACATGAGGAGATTGATTGGAATGAGTGGTTTGCCGCGGGAGGTTTTATCCACAGTGAAATTCCTGCNATTGCCGTTCCNGGAAATCACGAATATCAATNTCTTGATGGAAGTTTATTTTCACAAGACGAAGTACTNTCNGTTCAATGGAATGCTCAATTCGGCTTTCCAAAAAATGGCCCAAAAGAATTNGNNAAAACCTGTTATTACATAGATTATCCGGATTTAAAAATAATTGCACTTAACAGTAATGTTGCNATAAGACNNCAAGCNAAATGGCTAAGAGAAGTTTTAAAAAAAAATGAAAAAAAATGGACAATAGTTACTTACCACCATCCGGTATTTTCTGCATCCAGTATGAGAAATAACANAGAAATTAGATCGCAGTGGCAGCCAATTTTCGAAGAATTTAATCTAGATCTTGCGTTACAAGGTCACGACCATACCTATGCTAGAGGTGCCATTTACGAAAAACCTGTTNTGGTTAAAAATGACNTTGAAGGCAACAATATTGTTGGNCCCGTATATGTTGTTTCTGTAAGTGGAGCTAAAATGTATTCATTAGATAAATCTGGTTGGGATAAATTTGGNGCAACACAGGGTAAGACAGGTGAACGNATCCAATTATTCCAACATATTTCNATTNATGGTGANCGCTTGATATATCGATCNTTTGATGCGACTGGAGANCTATTTGATCGTTTCGAGCTTCTTAAAGAAAATGGAAAGAATAAATANATTGATTAGTATATTTTTAAATCTTNTAGAATAATGTAAGCCTTATTTGGTNGGGGNATTANNAAAATATANTTTTAAAATAAATGTTTTATTNAGGCTTAGTGAAAAATAAAGAATTAANNACTGTNAATTGAATGGNAATAAAGAANATGAGGNNNTNAATTACAATGGNAAANATATACAAATTCTTGGNTTANAGCCTCTNTNAAAATTTCATAAATTAANGTCNAACTATAATTAATTTGAGAATTCATTCTANCCTATTAATTATCGTAACAGCTNTACTTTTTCNAGNCTGTAAAAGTGAAAATAATCGGCCAANTGGNCTCAGAACNGATTTAATGAGAAATGCTGATTATGTGGGGCTGATGGGNAAAAAACAAAACTTTTTACTTGATAATNAAGTTTTGGANCACGGAGGCTACGAAATCGCAAAAGTACAAACTCAAAAACCACTCTTTAATTGGATTTTGGACAATCGTTCACNAAAAAGTATTGCTTTTCAGATATTAGTAAGCAGCAATATAAAGGNACTGTCAAAGAACCNAGGAGACTTATGGGACAGCGGTAAAATCANATCTCAAAANTTTTCAACTTACTACCAAGGATTACCACTTCAAAAAAATAAGGTTTACTATTGGAAAGTAAGGTATTGGGAAAATGACAAACAGANATCNGACTACTCTGATCNTCAGGCTTTTGTNATTGACTNAGATACTAANGCTGAAAAGTTTTCACAAGAGCCTTTGGTGACCAAAGATGAATTCCCTGTGGTAAAGAAAAANTCAGAGGGAAGCTATTTNTTGGATTTTAAAAAAGCTGCNTTTGCAAAGNTGAAAATTCAATTGACCNCACAAAAAGAAGATTCAATCCTAATTTTAGTGGGAGAAATGAAGAAAAAAAACACCCTAACTATAGATGCTGAAGCTGGGAAAAATATAAGGTATTATGAAACTCAAATAAAATTAAACCCAGGAACNCACTGGTATGAATTAGCTTGGCCNGAAAATACCAAAAGATCCAGTAACCATTTNATGATAAAAATGCCAAANTATATTGGAGAAGTTTATCCATTTCGCTATGTAGAAGTAAAGGANTANTCNAGTGANCTGAAAAGNGATCAAATAGTAAGATCAATGGTCAACTATACCTTTGATGAATCTGCATCCTCCTTTGATTCTAGNGATGAAGTNCTCAATAAAGTTTGGGATTTATGCAAATATNCAATGAAAGCTACTAGCTTCTGTGGATATTATATTGATGGTGACAGAGAACGTATTCCCTATGANGCAGATGCATTTATAAATCAACTATCACACTANGCAGTAGATGCTGANTATGGTGTTGCAAGAGGCAGTATGAAACATTTATTATTTAACCCTACCTGGCCAACNGAATGGACCCTTTATAATATCTTTATGGCNTGGTATGATTACCTTTACACNGGNGATGACCGTTTTATATTAANGTATTATGACGAGCTAAAAATCAAAACGCTGANGGATCTGTCAGATGAAACNGATTTAATAAGTACCCNAACTGGAAAACAATCCCCAGAATTTTATGAACGATTACACAAAAATCATTGGGGTAAAAACAATAATCTTAAAGATATTGTTGATTGGCCTCAGGCTGNGCCCCCNGGTGGTTTTGACAACTTAGATCATTTTACAGGAACAGANAAGGANCANCCTGGAGAAAATGACGGNTATGTCTATCAAACCTATAATNCAGTGGTNAATGCCCTGTATTATGGTGCTTTGATAATAATGGATAAAATNGCCCTAAACTTAAACAAAAAGGAGGACATATTTTTATATAAAAACCAAGCNGAAAAAGTCAAAAAAGCCTTTATTAATACCTTTCAAGATAAAACCAATGGTTTAATTAATGATGGGGAAGAAACTGACCACAAATCCCAACATGCCAATATGTTTGCTTTGACTTTTGGTTTGGTCCCAGAAAAAGATATTGAAAGNGTGGTTAANTTCATAAAGAAGAAAAAAATGTCNTGCAGTGTTTATGGTTCNCAGATATTATTGGAAGGTCTCTTTGATCATGGNGGTGANATACACGCGATAGGGCTCATGGCTGCAAAAACAGAAAGAAGCTGGTATAATATGATCCGTTANGGNTCTACNATCACTATGGAGGCATGGGANAAGCGATATAAACCCAATTTAGACNTAAACCACGCATGGGGGGGGGNACCCTCCAACATCATTGTCAGAAAAATGATGGGAGTTNAACCCCTTTCNCCTGGTGCTCAAAATATAANAGTTCACCCAAAAATTGGGAACTTGNAGTTTGTATCACTTAAAACGAGTTTTATTACAGGCNCTGTTGAAGTTAACTGTCGCCAATCAGAAAATAAATACACNCTCAAATTGAGAATTCCAGGTGGAGTTANAGCAGANATTAAAATTCCTGCTTTAAAAGGGANGAAAAAGCTTTANATTAANGGNGTAATTTCCNATNATAAGCCCTACAAAGAANATTATCATTTAAAAAATTTCCCNNCTGGANTATCGTTATTNGAGGTCAAATAATTTAATNAAATAGGTNATTAGTAATTTATCAAAACTTNTTACCTTTANATNNCNTGGTAACAAGNTAATTTAATATTTATGGNATATCCGTCANTTTAAATTGAGNCTAATGGAATCNACCAAAAGTTGNTGATANATGAATGCTTGATGANTGATCTGANGTTTAGATATCNAATTTCCTTNGNGTTAAGGAAAAATTAAATNATATTNTTGTTGCTNTGGCGAAATGGTAAATAACAATTAANATTTAACAAATAAACTATANCGTAATGAAAAAACTATTNACTTTTATTCTAATANCNTCAGCCANATTNACTCAAGCACAAGATTTCAAAGGTTTAGACAAAAGCCCAATGGATCGTNTTTTTTATCCNNCTTCTANTCGGGTTTCNGATAAAGCNATTGTAATTACTTACAGTCGTCCTCAATTGAAAGGAAGAGACTTAGATGTACTNGTACCACCCAATAAGTTGTGGAGGACGGGAGCCAACGAAGCGACTGAAATTAGACTNTTTAAATCTATCAAACTTAAAAATNCTNTTGTAAAAGCAGGAACTTATACTATGTNCTCTTACCCNAAAGAAGANACTANTGAAATTATTATAAATACTGCNATTCATGTTTGGGGAGCATATGGCTACGACGAATCCAAAGACGTAGCAAGAATTGAAGTNCCTNTAANGANGTCCGAAGATTACCTCGAAGCNTTCTCACTGGCCTTTACTGGCAAAGGAAATAATGCTATTCTCCATGGAGGTTGGGGTAACGTTAGGGTTCAAATCCCAATTACAGTCATGTGAATTNAAAATCAATATTNAAAAAACCCCTNNNNAGGGGTTTTTTTATTCTATTATTCNTGCTATTGCCTTATAATATTTTTGAAGTAATTTAGATTTNTATTTTTANCAAATATGAAAGTGATTCTTTTGGAATTATNCAAAGNNTTAGGGATAAATCCAACCACGGCTNAAGATTTNGAGGCCATTACCTTTATANTTATCATCNTNTTNATGGCATCTNCTTTTTGGTTATTAAGCAAACGTATTTTCAGGTTGATCTTCTCGAAAATATCNAAAAGAACAAAATCGAAGTTTGATGATTATTTAATTAAAAATAAAATCCCAGAAACCTTATCCTATTTCCCCTCACTNTTTNTATTGATAAACTTTCTACCCCAATCTCTTCAATATNTCCCNATACTGGAGCAACCGNTAGTCNTAACTCTTGAAATTTTAGGAGCCATTATCTACATTGTTTTGGTCAGAAGATTGTTAAACTCAATCAAAGACTTTCTCAAAACCNTAAAAAATTTTAGGGACAAGCCCATNGANAGCTACATACAGGTCATCATGATTTTTGTATGGTTTATTGGTGTCATGATCCTTTTCTCCATTTTATCAGGAAAAGACATCGGTACTTTTTTGGCAACTTTGGGAGCCTTATCGGCTGTCATTTTNNTAATTTTTAAAGATACTATACTTGGTTTTGTTGCAAGCATTCAAGTAACCATAAANGATACCGTAAGAATTGGAGACTGGATCAGCATGAAAAGCTATAATGCCGATGGGGATGTAATTGAGATCAACCTTTCCACGGTTAAGGTCCAAAATTTTGACAATACGATCACCTCTATTCCCACCTACAAACTGGTTTCAGATTCTTTCGTGAATTGGAGGGGAATGAGTGAATCTGGCGGTAGGAGAATCAAGCGGGCCCTCCTNATTAGAGTTTCCAGTATNCATTTTGTCAACGAAGACNANNTTCAAAAGNTTGAAAAGATCCAACGNCTAGCCNNCTATATAACAAAAAGAAAAGAAGAAATTGAAGCAGAAAATATAGCCAATNAGGCGGATAAATCTCTTTTACTTAACGGGAGAAACATGACCAATATTGGATTATTNAGACGGTATGCACTAGCCTATTTNCAAAATCACCCAGAGATCAACCCAAATTTNACTGTAATGGTTCGTCAACTGGCTCCNACACCNGAGGGTGTTCCCTTGGAGGTATATGTTTTTGTAAAAGANAAANTATGGGTAAACTACGANTCCATAATGTCGGATATATTTGACCATTTGATGGCAGCAATTCCTTTTTTCGAATTGGAATGTTTTGAGTATGCNACCCGCCCGAATTAACTATTGTNGCAAAAGCATTAAAATCCTTTTTTATTATTGGTTTTAGATTAATTTCAAATCATTTTTNATTGTTGTAACTCNGAAAGACTGAAACTTTTTNNGGATTTCACANCACTTTACANTNCANGATTTAAAAAAAGAAACAAAGCACATTTTNCTGTCATTGTATATTTAGCATNGGCTNATGACCAGATNTANTATAAATAAAAAGCTTTTATTGACCAATTAGCCATCTATCTATGAATTTANTCAGANNTGGCAAAATAAATAATGTAATCCAAAAAAAAAGTNGCATCTGCTTCCGATANANTCANAAGANTGGAACGTCTTCATGATTTTAATNGAATGGTTTTGGTCGATNAGATTTNCGANGTAAACAAAAAAAAGTTACTCAAACAANTTGTTTTGGGATNGGGNTGTTANGCAACTNANCTAAAATAGAATTNGAAATGNCAGAAAATNATATANATTTAGANGAATTTCTTAAAACCTTTNATGGAANCNCTTATTTACCCCATATTCNAACTTAAAAACATGGNCATTTTATTTTNCTTCTTTNTGTATTTTAANNAATAATNATGAGATGNANAATACCCACCATTGTGTTAACTTATNNNANGCTAATCTCNCTATTTTTNTGATTATACNCTGATTCACCACAANAGATTTTGGAAGGTNAGGTCTATGGAANGNAATNGCATGNAANTTGAAGAGTTAAATAAATAATTTTATNCGTTCTATTTGTTTCTGTTATAAACAAGGTCTATGAAATGTACTGTTTTTTCTTGGTCAAAATCATTAAAGTCAGTATTTACAATAGAGTCTATTGATACCTACTTAAATATAGTACGACATTAAAATTTAAAAACCTTTTTGTTGCGCCAGTAAGAAAAGCTACCCAATAGAGCAACTATAAAAATGGCATAATAAACAAAACTAGGGGTTATGATTTTATCACCACTGGCATAGGAATGCAAACCAACTAGATAAAAATTCACTCCAAAGTAGGTCATCAATATACTGGCAAACCCTAGTATACTCATAAAGTTAAAAGTCCAATTACCTCTCAAACCAGGAACAAATCGCATGTGGATTATAAAGGCATAAACCAAAATACTAATCAAAGCCCAAGTCTCTTTAGGATCCCAACCCCAATATCTACCCCAACTTTCATTGGCCCACATACCTCCCAAGAAATTTCCTATGGTAAGCATGATCAACCCAACAGTTAGTGAGAGTTCGTTGATAATGGTCAATTCTTTGACATTCAAACCTATTTTTTCTTTATTTTTTTTACCTGCAATAGAAATTAACAAAAGTGAAACCATACCAATAATCATACTGAGTGCAAAAGGTCCATAGCTTCCAACTATCACCGCAACGTGTATCATCAACCAATAGCTGTCTAAAACGGGTTGCAAATTAGCTATAGAGGGATCCATCCAATTCCAATGGGCTATCATCAATATCATAGAGGAGACAAATGCAGTAGCGGCGAGAGTTAACTCCGATTTTCTACCAAAAACCAAACCAAAAAACATTGTGGCCCAAGCCACATAGATCATGGATTCATAGGCATCACTCCAAGGAGCATGTCCCGAAATAAACCATCGGGCAACCAAGCCCGCAGAATGCAACAAAAATAATAACAAAACAGTCCCCTTTAAAAACTTAATAACGAAATTTAAAACTTCACCATCTCTAAAAATCTTTGCAATCAATAATACAAAGAGTAGCAACCCTACATAGAGATACCAACTAAAGAGTTTTTTGAATATATCGTATTTATTGTAAGCTATTTCCGCTTCTATTTTTTCTTCTGAAGGCATCACCGATCCTCCAAATTTCTTTTGAAAACCTTCCAAGCTTTGTAAGAGGTTATCAGCTTGAGCATAGTCTCCATCTTGTCTAGCCAATCTCAATGCATTAAAGTAAAGGGGTAAAATATTTTGTACATAAAGCGAATCTTTCCCATAGAAAGAGGCCTCATTCAGCTCAGGATAGGAAACCCATTTGTTGGAGGCATCTCCAGGGATAGGGAATATCCTAAGTACTTTTCCCTCCAAAGCGGCATACAATAGATTTACCCTTTTGTCGACTTCAATAAAATCTTTTTGAAATTGATTAGGAACAGCCGCCCTGTAGGCACCTTCCAATTGAGATGAAATTTTATAATTACCTTGATTGTCGAAGAAGGTTATCAAGGAGGCATATTTTTGTTTGGAATCTACTCCAATAATGTTTCTAAGACTGTCATTTCCTCTCTTAAGGTAAATAATGGGGACATTGTACCAAAGAGCTGGGCTTTCAACAATAGAAATCATTACCTGGTCGGCATTGAGCTCACCATAGTAGTCTTTTTTACTGACTTTACGAAGCAGCTGAGATGAAAAAGTATTGGCCGGCTTCATTCGTCCTCCTAAGTCTTGAATGACCAAACTTCCAAATTTTAAGGCATGTTCTTTGCCAATGATATTCGCCTTTACTACTGAGTCAAAATCAAAACTATTCAGAGGTGTATGATCATGCGCTTGGGCATTTAATCCGATGGATAGCATCAGAAATAAAACAGAAATCAAGGCTTGTTTTTTTTGTTTGATTTTTTCTAATGCTTTTGAAAGGTCTTTAAACCTTGTTTTTCCAATAAAGAAAATTCCCATCATACTCAAGTACAATAAGATATATCCTATATAGGTTAACCAAGTTCCCCAAAAATCATGATTGACTGAGAGAACAGTGCCTTTTTCATCGGGATCAAATGAGGCCTGAAAAAATCGGTATCCTTTGTGATCCAATACATGATTCATGAATATATCGTAATCAAAAGAACTTTGTTCCTCTACGGTTATTTTACTCATAAAAGAGGAATAACTATTCTCTGTTCCTGGGTATTTTTCTGCGATAAAATCATTCAACCTAATCGTAAAAGACAAATCAAGTCTTTTGGAACCATACTTGAGATAGAAATCTAAGTCACCTAAACTTATTTTTTTCATATTGTTGTCCATACCCTTTCCTCCCAATACCGTAATGGTCTCTGTCTTATCATTTGTCGCTACTTTCAGTCTCAAGGCATCCTGAACGCCTGCAGCACCTTCCTCAGACTTTACCCAGTCAAATTTTCCACGCAAAGGAGGTTCAGGAATAACAAACTGAAAACCCTCTATATTGTATAGAGATCGTAATTGCAATTCCTGTTCTACCCCTTTTTCAAGACTTCCCGACTGTTGATCGGCCATTCTTAAGTAACTTCCATCAAAAGGAGGAGTGATATAGTGCAATCCTCCATCTGAGCGAATGTTTATAGCCCCATCAATATAGTTATTTAATGTAAAGAGTAGGTTGTGGATATTGGCAACCTCACCCTCCTTGAGCGAATGATCGTGACGACTTCCGCTGGAAGACTCTACAATTTTGAGGTATCGGTCACCCGATTCATCTAATACCAACTGCTCGCTGACATCTTCTTCAAAATTTTCAAATTTTATAGAGAAATCTTGACCGTTGAATTCATTTTTCCACTCAAAATCATTGTTTACATGCTCAGAAAAAAGAAAATCCTTTTCTAAAGTTTTTCGCTGAGGTACACCGTTTATATCTCCCTCTACAAAAACAGTCAGATAAGTTTTATCGGATAAAAAAGTACTCTCAGTAGCTCCCTCCCGGATGGGCATCACGCCCTCATATCCAAAATAACGGGTGATAAATGCGCCGAAAATGATAAGGATAAATGACAAATGAATCATCAGAATGGCCCATTTCTCTTTTCGCAGGAGTCGGTATTTAAAAATATTTCCGAAAAAATTGATCATAAAAAGGGCCAATATCAATTCAAACCACCAGGCATTGTAGACCCATATTTTGGCTGTATCTGTACTGTACCAACTTTCTATAAAGGTACCAAAGGCCATAGCGGTAGAAAAGGCTATGAACAATAGGGCCATTAATTGGTTGGAAAATAAATATTTAAAGATTCTTTCTTTCATCTCAATCCTCACCACTTCATTTCAGTGCAAAGATACCGGTTGAAAATGAATTATAATAACTTCAAATGGCCAAATTGATGATTAATAAAATTGTTTTTACTGACTTGGCCATTTTCAAAACCTTAAACAAAACTTTTTTTTAAATCCCTACAAAATAGCTAATTAGCTCATCGAGGCAGCCACACTCAAATATACCTGTTAAAATTAAAAGGGAAAGTTTCCTTTGATGGTTGTGAAATAGACGGCTAAAGATCCTGATTAGCCAAAACTGTAATGGAAAAGGTATCATCATATAAAATTTTGGGGAAAACTGTCTACAGAGTGAAAAATAGAGGTTCATTAAGGTTTGATTTAGAAATATTAAATTTGGGAAATATCTTTATGTATTTTTGATACATGACAAAAACTGTACTCATTGGAGCGGGCAATTTGGCTTTTCATTTCTATAAAAAGTTGACAAATTGTAACGAAGTAAATTTGATCCAATGGTACAGTAGATCAGTCCAAAAAATAAATTTTGCAAAAAAACAAATAGAGGTAACTGACCAATTTTCTCAAATCAAGTCGGCCGATTTATATCTAATCTGTGTAAGTGATGATGCTATTGGGAGTATCTGTAAAAAAATCAACACAACAGAGATGGTGGTCCACTGCGCTGGAGGTGTATCAATTGACCAACTCAAAGGCACTCCTAGAAAAGGGGTTTTTTATCCCTTACAAACCTTTTCAAAGGATCAGGATTTGAGTTTTGACCAACTTCCTTTTTGTATTGAAACAACTGATCCTAAAGATCAAATACTACTCAGTAATATAGCCAAAGCTATGGGGGGAATTCCCTACAAGGTCGACAGCAAAACGAGAGCGCAAATGCATATGATTGCTGTTTTAATCAATAACTTTGGTAATCATCTTTTGTACCTGGGAAGTAAACTTTTAAAAGAGCACGATATCCCCTTCGAAATATTTCATCCGTTAATTAAAGAGACCTATCAAAAGGCATTGAAAAGTGGTCCCGAAAACACCCAAACTGGACCTGCCATCAGAGATGACCAAAAGACCATTGAAAAACACTTGGGCCTTCTCTCCGATGAAAACATTAAAAAACTATACTTAAATTTAACCACTTCAATTCAAAATAATCATGAGTAATAAAAACTACAAAACCTTACTCAATAATGTAAGAGCTTTTGTCTTTGATGTTGATGGTGTAATGACCAATGGAAAAGTAATTATAACCTCCGAGGGAGAAATGTATAGAGAGATGGACACTCGAGATGGTTTTGCATTAAAATATGCTTTATTGAAAGGTTTTAAAATTGGTATCATATCAGGCGGTACCAATGAAGGAGTCAGAAAAAGGCTCAAACTGTTAGGTGTTAACAAGGTTTATCTGGGCATACATGAAAAAGATATTGCCTTTGATGATTTTGTGAGTACTTTCAATATAAAACCTGATCAAGTACTTTTCATGGGTGACGATGTTCCTGATATTGCTGTTATGGAAAAAGTCGGCATATCCACTTGTCCCCAGGACGCCGTTCCCGACGTTAAAAGAGTTGTGGATTATGTATCCCACAAAAAGGGAGGCTGTGGATGTGTTAGAGAGATTGTAGAACAAGTAATGAGGGTCCAAGACAAATGGGTGTTCTCAAAAGACTAAACACGAACCCTAAATAAACTAAAATGATTCCACTCAATGGCTATCAAATCATATTGGCTTCTGACTCGCCCAGAAGAAAAGTCTTTATGGAAAGTCTCAAAATTCCTTTTTCCCTCAAAAAATTTTCTGTAGATGAAAGTTTTCCCCCTAACCTAAGAGGAAGTGCCATCGCAGAATTCATTGTTCAACAAAAAAACTTTCCATTTCTCAATATCATCCAGCCAAAACAAATTGTGATTACAGCAGATACCATAGTTTGGTGTGAAAATCAGTATTTAGGCAAACCCAAAGACAAAACAACTGCCCAACAAATGTTACGATTGCTTTCAGGGAAATCTCATCAAGTCATTACATCGGTAGGTTTTCTTACCTCCAAAAAATTCCAAATTATTACGGAGACTACCAACGTTTATTTTAATCATTTAACAGATCAAGAAATCGATCGATACATTGAGGACGAATCACCCTTAGACAAAGCAGGTGCTTATGGAATTCAAGATTCGATTGGTGATGTTGCGATCAAACGGATTGAGGGCAGCTACACGAATGTAGTTGGGCTACCACTTGCACAAGTAAAAGAAAAAATATCATTTTTGGTTAAGGAAGAATAACTTACCTAAGTCAAAAATTGTATTTTGCTATTTCAAACCAACAGTTAATTCTTGAAACAATCTATTATATAAAGATTCACTTCAATTAATTATGAAAGACCTTAATTACTTTTTTTTCGCAAGAAGTTCGAATTTCAAGCAATTAATCCTTTTTGCGTCGCTATTACTTTGGATGACCACAATCAAAGCCCAGTCATCTTCAGAGGTCTACAAACAATTAAAAAAATTTAACTTTTTGGGATCTGTGCTATATATTGCTGCACATCCCGACGATGAGAACACCCGTGTGATTTCCTATTTTTCCAATCATGTATTGGCACGAACGGCTTACCTCTCAATGACCCGCGGAGATGGGGGGCAAAATCTCA
>PAHA01000015.1 GCA_002711215.1 Flavobacteriaceae bacterium | reverse complement strand
TTATTTGCTGTTTTAATTATTATTTTTACCTATTTCTACACAGCAATTACGGTTCCGACCAATAAGATGTCAGACGACTTAAAAAGAAGCGGTGGTTTTGTTCCAGGAATTCGACCTGGAAATGAAACTTCAGAATTCTTAGATACAGTGATGTCACATATCACATTCCCAGGTTCATTGTATTTAGCAGCCATTGCGGTTTTTCCAGCAGTGGTGGTAAAACTTGTAGGAATGCAACAAGGTTGGGCTTTATTTTATGGAGGAACTTCCTTACTGATTATGGTAGGGGTAGCCATTGATACGATTCAACAGGTGAATTCATATTTATTGAATCGTCATTATGATGGATTGATGTCCAAAACGATTAGAAATAGAAGAGCAGGGACAATATAATATGGCAAAGCAAGCAGCAATAGAGCAAGAAGGTACTATAATTGAGGCATTGTCTAATGCAATGTTTCGCGTAGAGCTTGAGAATGGTCATGTTGTGACCGCACATATTTCAGGTAAAATGCGATTGCACTATATTAAATTATTACCTGGAGACAAGGTTAAATTAGAAATGAGTCCCTATGATTTATCAAAAGCAAGGATTACCTATAGATTTTAAAACAGAAAAATGAAAGTAAGAGCTTCCTTAAAAAAAAGAAGTGTGGATTGTAAAATTGTCCGTAGAAAGGGACGATTGTATGTTATCAACAAAAAAAATCCTCGATTCAAACAAAGACAAGGTTAGATTATGGCTAGAATTTCAGGAGTAGATATTCCAAAACAAAAAAGAGGCGTTATAGCTCTTACCTACATCTATGGTATCGGTAGAAGCCGTGCTCAAGAGATATTGGCAATTTCCAAAGTTAGTGAGGACACTAGGGTTTCCGATTGGACAGATGATGAAACGGGAAGAATTCGTGAAGCTGTAGGTAGCTTTAAAATTGAAGGTGAATTGCGATCTGAGCTACAATTGAACATCAAGCGTTTGATGGACATTGGCTGTTATAGAGGAATTCGTCACAGAAATGGTTTACCGTTAAGAGGCCAACGAACTAAAAATAATTCAAGAACCAGAAAAGGGAAAAGAAAAACTGTAGCTAACAAAAAGAAAGCCACTAAATAATAGAAATTAACTATGGCAAAAGCAATTACCAAAAAACGTAAAGTCAATGTCGAAGCTTATGGTGAAGCTCATATCAATGCATCATTCAATAATATAATCATTTCTTTAACCAATAATAAAGGAGAGGTAATCACTTGGTCGTCTGCTGGAAAAATGGGTTTTAGAGGATCAAAAAAAAATACACCTTATGCGGCTCAAACAGCTGCTGAAGATGTTTCTAAAGTAGCTTTGGAAGTTGGTTTAAGAAAAGTAAAGGTATTCGTAAAAGGGCCTGGTAATGGACGTGAATCTGCTATCAGAACATTACATAACAGTGGTATTGAAGTAACAGAAATAGTAGACGTTACCCCTCTGCCGCACAATGGTTGTCGACCCCCAAAGAGAAGAAGAGTATAATTTAACTTGTTATCGAAGGATAAGACCTTAATTCATAACACAAAAACTTAATATGGCAAGATATATCGGTCCAAAATCTAAGATTGCTAGAAAATTCGGAGAGCCTATCTTCGGAGTAGACAAAGCATTCGAAAAAAGAAATTACCCTCCAGGCCAGCATGGAAACAACAGAAGGAGAGGAAAAAAATCTGAATATGCAGTTCAGTTGCTTGAAAAGCAAAAAGCAAAATATACTTACGGTATTCTAGAACGCCAGTTTCGTAATATTTTCAGAAAAGCGAGTGGCAGTAAAGGCGTTACTGGTGAAGTATTACTACAATTGTGTGAATCTAGGCTTGATAATGTTGTTTACAGAATGGGTATTGCTCCCTCTAGGAATGCTGCTCGTCAGTTGGTTTCTCATAGACACATTACCGTAAACGGTAAGCTAGTCAATATACCGTCCTATACCGTCAATCCTGGAGATTCTGTTGGGGTTAGGGAAAAATCCAAATCTCTCCAGGCTATTTCTGCTTCATTGGAGGCCAATTCCTCTATTTATGAATGGATGACCTGGAATAATGAAACCTATGAGGGAAACTTTGTAAGTGTCCCACAGCGTGATCAAATACCTGAGAATATTAAGGAACAGTTGATCGTAGAATTGTACTCAAAATAATTTAATTACAGCAAGAAAGAAACTATGGCAATATTAAATTTCCAAAAACCCGATAAGGTAATCATGATCGACTCCTCAGAATTCGAAGGCAAATTCGAATTTCGACCCTTAGAGCCAGGATATGGTCTTACTGTGGGAAATGCACTTAGAAGAGTTCTATTATCCTCTTTGGAGGGTTTTGCAATCACATCAGTTAAAATTGAAAATATAGAACACGAATTTTCTACTATTCCAGGAATTGTAGAAGACGTGACTGAGATTATACTTAATCTAAAACAGATCAGATTTAAAAGACAAATTGAAGATGTTGAGGACGAAAAAGTAAGCATCATGGTTGGAGGTCAAGACCAACTAAAAGCAGCAGACTTTCAGAAATTCATATCCGGATTTCAGGTGCTAAATCCAGATTTGGTTATTTGTAATTTAGAGAAAGGTGTTCAGTTAAATATGGAAGTTACCATCGAAAAGGGTAGAGGATATGTACCTGCAGAGGTGAACAAAAAATCTAATACTGCTTTTGGTGTGATTTCTATTGATTCGATTTTTACGCCTGTGAAAAACGTAAAATACAGCATTGAGAATTACCGTGTTGAGCAGAAAACGGACTTTGAAAAACTGGTTTTTGAAATCATAACCGATGGTTCTATTCATCCCAAAGATGCCTTGACTGAGGCTGCCAAAACTTTAATTCATCATTTCTTGTTGTTCTCCGATGAGCGTATCACCCTCGAGGCCGACGAGATCGCTAAAGCAGAAACCTATGATGAGGAGTCACTTCACATGAGACAATTGCTAAAGACCAAGTTGATTGATATGGACTTATCTGTTAGGGCTTTGAATTGTTTGAAAGCCGCCGAGGTAGACACTTTGGGTGATTTGGTTTCTTACAATAAAAATGACCTGATGAAATTCAGAAACTTTGGTAAAAAGTCTTTGACAGAATTAGAA
Organism: Flavobacteriaceae bacterium; assembly: GCA_002711215.1. Lineage (GTDB taxonomy): Bacteria > Bacteroidota > Bacteroidia > Flavobacteriales > Flavobacteriaceae > UBA8316. Next base: position 31,761 of record PAHA01000015.1, on the reverse strand, counting down.
GAGTTAGTCGTTTTAAAAGGTTTATCCTTTGGAATGGATTTGGTCAAATATAAATTAGATAAGGACTAGATTTTAGATAATAAACTATGAAACACGGAAAAAAAGTCAATCATCTGGGTAGAAAAGTATCACATAGAAAGTCCATGTTGGCAAACATGGCCTCTTCTTTGATCGAGAACAAACGAATCAGTACCACAGTGGCTAAGGCAAAAGCATTGAAGAAATTTATTGAACCCCTAATTACGAAATCAAAAAACGATACAACAAACAATCGTCGCTTGGCTTTCAGTGCCTTACGAAACAAATATGCCGTTGCGGAACTTTTTAGAGAAGTGGCACAGAAGATAGGGGACCGTCCTGGAGGTTATACTCGTGTCATTAAGATGGGTAATCGTTTGGGAGACAATGCTTCTATGGCAATGATTGAATTGGTTGATTTTAACGAGGTTTACAACAACAATGAAAAAACTGCTGCCAAAAAATCAACGCGAAGAAGCCGGTCTAGAAAAAAAGAGGCTAGTGCAGATACTTCAACTCCTACTGACAAAGTAGCAGAGCTGAGCGGAGAAACTTCGGTTGAAGAACCAAATGATCCGTCTTTAGATACCAATGCAAATAAAACAGCAAAACCTGAAGTCAAAAATGCATCCGAGTCCGAAAAAGATGGTGAGGATTAATACTTTTTGTTGTTAATAATTTTAATCTTTATTAAAGGATAAGCTATTTAGTTTATCCTTTTTTTTATGTTATTTTGTTATAATATGTCTTACAAAACAAGGAAAAAAGCACTCTTATTATTGGTCGATGGTACTAAGTTTTTCGGAAAAGCCGTAGGTCCCGATGGTACTTGTTTTGGAGAAATTTGTTTCAATACAGGAATGACAGGCTACCAAGAAATTTTTACTGATCCCTCTTATTTTGGTCAGCTCTTGGTAACCACTAATGCTCACATAGGTAATTACGGTGTACAAACAGAAGAATCACAATCCAATGGTGTAAATATTGCTGGATTGATATGTAAAAATTTTAATTATGATTACTCACGTCCCGCTGCAGATCAGTCATTAGAATCATACTTGGAGGAAAACGACCTTTTTGCAATTTCTGATGTCGATACCCGAGCTTTGGTAAATTATATCCGAGAAAACGGTTCCATGAATGCAGTTATTACCACTGCCTTAGATAAAGAGGAAAGCTTGATTAAAGAATTGGCTGAAATGCCCAGTATGGAAGGTTTGGAACTGGCCTCCAAAGTTTCTACAAAAGAACCTTATTATTATGGAAACTCAGATGCTGAATTTAAAGTTGCAACATTGGACCTTGGGGTTAAAACTAATATTTTAAAGCATTTGTCTGATAGAGGGTTATACATCAAAGTTTTTCCTCATGACACTAATTTTGATCAAATGCTGGAATGGGAACCTGACGGATTTTTTATCTCTAATGGTCCTGGTGATCCCGAACCACTTTTGGGGGCCCAAAACCTAGCTAAGGAAATTATCAAGCACAACCTCCCATTGTTTGGCATTTGTCTGGGACACCAGATTATTGCCATTGCCAATGGCATACCGACATATAAGATGTTTAATGGTCACAGGGGAATCAATCATCCTGTCATTAATTTGCTAACAGGAAAGGGAGAAATTACATCCCAGAATCATGGTTTTGCTGTTGATAAGTCACTGGCTGAGTCTCATGAAGAAATGCAAATTAGTCACCTTCACTTAAATGACCAAACTGTAGCGGGCTTGAGAATGAAAAACAAAAATTGTTTCTCGGTTCAATACCACCCAGAAGCAGGTCCCGGTCCAAATGATGCTAGCTATTTGTTTGATGATTTTTATCAAAACATAAAAACGCATACTACCCAAGAACAACCAATTTAATTTGATCATAAATGAGCGTAATTATTGAAGTCCATGCAAGGCAGATTTTTGATTCGAGGGGGAACCCTACCGTAGAAGTGGATGTAGTAACTGAAAACGGTGTCCTTGGCCGAGCAGCAGTTCCTTCAGGTGCTTCAACCGGAGAGCACGAAGCTGTTGAATTGAGAGATGGAGGTAAGTCCTACATGGGAAAAGGCGTTACANNNGCGTTAAAAAATGTNAATGAGATATTGGCAGAGGAGTTAATTGGCTTATCCGTCTTTGAACAAAACAAGATCGATCAAATGATGATTGATTTGGATGGTACACCAAACAAATCAAAATTAGGGGCCAATGCCATATTAGGAATCTCCTTGGCTGTTGCTAAAGCAGCGGCTAACGAATTGGGCTTACCATTATACAGATATGTAGGGGGAGTTAGTGCTCATACTTTACCCCTACCCATGATGAATATCATCAACGGTGGTTCACATTCTGACGCACCTATCGCTTTTCAAGAATTTATGGTGATGCCCATAGGTGCTAAAAGTTTTACCCATGCCATGCAAATGGGATCGGAGATTTTTCACCACCTAAAAAAAGTGCTGCAAGGACGTAATTTAGTTACCGCTGTAGGAGATGAGGGAGGTTTTGCTCCTGAATTAGAAGGTACGGAAGATGCCTTGGAAACCATTCTTTTAGCGATCAAAAATGCGGGGTATGCTCCGGGAAAAGAAGTAAAAATTGCTTTGGACTGTGCAGCTGCTGAATTTTATGAAGAAGGGGTCTATGATTATTCAAAATTTGAAGGGGACAAAGGGGTTAAAAGAAGCTCTGAGGAACAGGCTCAATACTTGGCCGACCTTTCTGAAAAATACCCTATTATCTCCATAGAAGATGGAATGGATGAAAATGATTGGGAGGGTTGGAAAGCACTTACCGAAAAAGCAGGAGATAAAGTACAATTGGTAGGGGATGATCTTTTTGTTACCAACGTTACCCGACTTTCCCGAGGAATAGAGGAGGGTATTGCCAATTCTATCTTGATTAAGGTCAACCAAATTGGTACACTATCAGAAACCATTGCCGCCGTGGAAATGGCACATCGTGCGGGGTATACTTCTGTGATGTCACATCGTTCTGGTGAGACAGAAGATAATACAATTGCAGATTTAGCTGTAGCACTCAATACAAGGCAAATTAAGACCGGCTCTGCCTCTCGTAGTGACAGAATGGCTAAATACAATCAATTACTTCGTATCGAAGAGGAATTGGATTCAAAAGCCTATTTTCCTGGTTCAAAGGCTTTTAAGATTTAATATTTTATCTAAGAAACTTTAATCCAAAATGAAAATAAGGCTGCTGAGTAAGATGATAATGTTTCTTAAAAAATATTTTTCTACTATATAATCCACTTTACATCATTTTCAAAATGGTTTCTGCTCGACAGGCTCCACTAACCGTCAATCAGCACTCACCTATTTTTAAACACTCTAGGAGTTGACTTTAGGGTTCAAAAATTACTGTAAATAATGTAGGATTAGGGCATTTGGTAATAATCCAAAGGGTTTACAGTTGTTTTTTGATGCTTATTTCCTTAATTTCGCATTTGTTTATTTGACTTATGGATGACCAAATTGATCTTATTTACAAGGGCAAGAACTACAAATTTCCAATTGTGAAAGGTTCAGAGAATGAACCTGCAATAGACATTAAAAGACTCAGGGCTCAAACAGGTTTGATTACCTTAGACCCTGGTTTTAAAAATACAGGCTCATGTAAAAGTGAGGTTACCTTTCTCAACGGAGAGGAAGGAATACTTCGATACAGAGGTTATTCTATTGAAGATCTGGCCAATAATTATTCATTTATTGAGGTGGCCTATCTATTGATCTTTGGAGATTTACCATCTACCGAACCCCTAAACAAATTTGAAGATGAAATCCGAGACTATGCCTTAGTGGATGAGGATTTTAAAATAATACTTAAAAGTTTTCCTAAGTCTGCCCACCCTATGGGTATTTTGTCATCTTTGACATCGGCGCTGATCGCTTTTAATCCCTCTTCAGTTGATATCAACTCTGAAAAGGAATTATATGAAGCTATCATAATGTTGTTGGCGAAATTCCCAGTTTTGGCCTCTTGGACACATAGGAAGATGAGGGGACTTCCCCTTAATTATCCTAATTACGAGCTACCCTATACTGAGAATTTGGCGTATATGATGTTTAAAATGCCTAATAAGGAATTCAAACCGAGTCCTACATTGGTAAGTGCATTGAATAAATTGTTGATCTTACATGCAGATCACGAGCAAAACTGTTCTACCTCTACGGTAAGGATGGTTGGCTCTTCTCATGCGGGATTATTTCCCTCTATCGCCTCGGGAATTTCCGCGCTTTGGGGCCCGCTTCATGGGGGTGCCAACCAAGCAGTGATCGAAATGCTTGAAGAAATAAAAAAGGATGGGGGAGATACCCAAAAATTTATGGCTAAGGCTAAAGATAAAAATGACTCGTTCCGATTGATGGGATTTGGCCACCGGGTGTATAAGAATTTTGATCCCAGAGCTAAAATCATTAAAAAATCTGCTGATGAGGTACTCGCTGAATTGGGAATTGATGATCCTATTTTGGAGATCGCCAAAAGATTGGAGAAAGAAGCTTTAAAGGATCAGTATTTTATAGATAGAAATTTATATCCNAATGTGGATTTCTACTCGGGNATCATTTACCGAGCNTTAGGTATTCCTACTGAGATGTTTACNGTNATGTTTGCCATTGGTCGTNTACCTGGTTGGATAGCGCAGTGGAAAGAAATGCGTTTCAACCAAGAACCCATTGGTCGTCCNCGTCAAATCTATACCGGTCATACGCACCGAAAGATTTAANGTTTATAAATCCTCGATTCCAGGGAGCTGATTGTCCAATTTTTCTTTACTAATTTTGGTAAAAAACTTANAATTAGCCTTATTATCTGCNGNTANTTTGATAAAATNCTTGTCTTTGTAGATAGAATACTCTTGNGCATTTNNTTTGTAAAGNGTGAGTTTGTAATAGGGTATGATTAGNGCATAGGTTTCCAGNAGNCTNCTGAANCTCAGNATGATGCCCTTTGGGCGTAATTCAATATTACAGGTATTTTGATTATTATCNAAAATCAATAGATTNTNAATATCTATTGAGGCCTNAGTAATNAAAAGTTTTGAAGAGCCAATCCCACCTCTNTCCCAGCGCTCTTTTAAAGAAAAGGGTTTACCTACAGCGTTCTCGATTTTTTTTTTGACCTCTGGTTCNTTNTAAGATACGTTTAAAAGCATTTTTTGTTTCAAAGATAAGTCATTGTCTANAGACAAGATAGTTTGGTGTTTATATTTATCTTAGCGCCTGAAATGGATTCATTAGAGCAAGCACTTTCTCATAAGGTAACAGAATTTTTGACTTCAGCGTACGATCTTTCTGATCCAAANCTTGAATTTCAAGCTACCCGAAAAGATTTTGAGGGAGATGTTACTTTGGTTCTTTTTCCTTTNTTAAAATTGACCCGTCAAAATCCAANGGTTTTAGGGGAAAAAATTGGCAATTATCTTGAGGAACAGGNCAATGATGTCTCTCATTTCAATATANTTAATGGATTTTTAAACCTCTCTATATCAGATTCCTATTATTTAANGTTTTTGGGGGCTTCCTTGAAGNTGGAGGATTACGGTCATATTTCGGCNGGNGAGGATGCCNCTACTGTTATNGTTGAGTTTTCGTCCCCCAATACGAATAAGCCTTTGCATTTGGGACATATCCGAAACAATCTNNTAGGGCATTCCATATCCAAAATATTGGAGGCTAATGGTAATCATGTGATTAANACTCAGATCATCAATGANCGNGGGATACATATTTGTAAATCCATGTTGGCATGGAATCTNTATGGTGATGGNGAAACCCCTGACANTTCNGGTTTAAAAGGCGATNTACTGGTGGGTAAATATTATGTTCTTTTTGAAAAGAAATACCGNGAACAGGTGACNGAGTTAGTCCATGAGGGTAAAACACAACAGGAGGCGGAAAAAGNNGCACCTTTATTAATNGAGGCACAGCAGATGCTNAGAAAATGGGAGGATAATGATCTTGAAGTAAGAGAACTCTGGGNCCAANTGAACAANTGGGTGTATGACGGTTTTGGGACGACTTACCAAAANTTGGGAGTAGATTTTGATTNCTTTTANTANGAAAGTGAAACGTATTTANTGGGAAAATCTATCATTGAAGAGGGTTTGGAAAAAGGGGTATTNTANACGAAAGANGATGGATCGGTCTGGATAGACTTGACCGAGGATGGTTTTGACGAAAAACTTTTACTACGTTCTGATGGAACGGCGGTTTATATAACCCAAGACATTGGTACCGCTACTCAAAGGGCGNGTGANCATCCCCANGTAANANNGATGATATANACGGTTGGGAACGAACAAGATTATCACTTTAAAGTNTTGTTCNTAGTGTTANAAAAATTAGGCTATNCTTGGGCCAATTCTTTATTTCATTTGAGTTACGGCATGGTNGANCTNCCNAGTGGTAAGATGAAGAGTAGAGAGGGAACGGTGGTGGATGCTGACGATTTGATTGAGCAAATGAAAAGNACAGCCGCCNTCATCGCTGCTGAGCACGGAAAAATAGATGGCTTGNATGAANAACAGAGACAGNTACTTTATGANAAGATAGGCTTNGGTGCTTTGAAATATTTTATCCTTAAGGTGGATCCCAAAAAGAGAATCCTATTTGATCCTGAAGCCTCAGTAGATTTTAATGGAAATACAGGCCCTTTTATTCAGTATGCCTATGCCCGTATTCAGTCTTTGATGCGNAAAGTAGGNGGGGAGTTACAACTCAATTTGAATTTGAGTTTGGTGGATAAAGAAAAAGAAATCCTAAAACATTTGAGTACTTATCCCANATTGNTNAAANNCGCAGGAGAGCANTANAGTCCTGCTTTGGTNGCTAANTATTTATATGATTTGGTAAAACTTTTCAATTCATTTTACCAAAATGTAAGTGTGTTTGGTGAGTCGAATGAAAAATTGNNGTCCTTNCGCTTGTTGTTGTGTAAGGCGGTGGCNAATAATATNAAATCGGCCAGCGATTTATTAGGGATCCGTTTGCCTGATAGTATGTAAAAAAAANCCGCTCCGNAGAGCGATTTTTTTATCTTGTGCAGCACGNAATTGNTGCTTNTANGNTTACTTAGAACTAACAGCNAAGTTGTANACAACNANACCAAATCCAATTTTGTTGATAGCATCACCAACGTTATAAATAACGTCCATNGGAAGACCACCAAAGATTCCGCTGTACCATCCTTCAGTACCTGCCATGTATCCAATAGGATATATTGCCCATCCNATNAATACAAATTTNAGAAGTGTTTTGTGAGCAGANAGCACAGCTCCACCNGCAGCTTCAGCTAATTTGGCAGCTCCACCTTTCCAGATNTCNNAAACAATCGTGAAATAAGCCANNCCAGANATAAGACCCCACAATGCAGGACCATTNCCGGTAGTGTGAACTGCTTCTCCAAAGTAACCTGTTACTAACATGATTACAGAAAGGAAAATAAGTTTCCACATTAGTGACTTTGTGGCTCCAGCCGCTTTCAAAATNAGATAAAATTCTACACACATTAATGGNACAGTTAACACCCAGTCAACNTATCGNAAGAATGTTGGAGACGTAGCATTNGTTGCCCAGTAGTCTCTCATGTACCAGTAGTGNACAGCAGCGATAAAGGTAATCAAACCTGANACCAAAATGGAGGTTCTCCATTTGCTGTCGAAGGAGTTCATAGATAGGAAGAAAAACGCTGATGCTGCCATCATTGCCATACAACCCACAAAAAATGTGAANCCAACATAATCNTCTGTAGCCATCGCAGGTGCCACAGCAGATAAATTAAAAAGATTTTCCATAATTAAATTAATTATTTATTTTGTTTAGGTAAATTTAAAAAAAATTAAACTTACTTACTATATTAATTAATCTTTTTTGGCAAAAATTTTAACATATTGATATTTCAAGCTACNAAAAATTACCAAATTAGCATTTCAATTACNATACTGTTTATTTTGATAGTACCCTTATTATCAAATAGTTTTATCAATTTATTTTGGGGATTNGGGGTTTTAACNATTGGTATTTTGCATGGNGCAAATGATCTTGAAATAATTGNTAAAAATTTTAANGGAAAGTTAAACAACCTCTTTTTTAAGTCAATTTTGATGTATTTGGCANTAGTTTTCCTTGGGACAGTCTTATTTTTTACTNTTCCAGCTCTCGCATTACTTTTATTTGTNTTTTTTAGNAGTTATCATTTTGGAGAACAACACTGGGAGGATCGTTTNCCCTTTTCANTATANCATTTTGCNTTTTATACATTATATGGNGGGTTTATTTTATTNNTGATGTTTACACTCCAATATGAAACNGTTGTTGATGTGATNNAAAAAATTTCGGGANANNATTTAGGATTNNNTTTTTTCCTTTACTCAACNNTATTTTTAGGGTTTACATTATTAATTACTATGATNCTAATGCCCTCCANTCGAANTTATCTTTTCAANGAGTGGTTANTGCTTTTACTNTTNGGAGNTATTTTTNATGNAGGCTCCCTATTATTTGCATTTGCTTTTTATTTTGTCGTTTGGCACAGCCTCCCTTCTTTAATGGATCAATTAAANTTTCTTTACGGAGAGATGAATTTTAAATCTTTTCTCAAATATTTAAAAAGTTCAATCATGTATTGGTTGGCTTCGTTGGTTTCGTTGTTTTTGGTCTATCAGCTATATCGACTTTGAGGCGGATTACTTTATGCCCTTGTTTTTTTCTTTTTTGGCGGCAATCACTTTTCCACANACTATAGTNATAGGTTTGATGAAACATAAAAATGGATGATGTGTGCCATTTAAAATAGAATTTAAAAGATTAAATTTGTTNTTATCAAGAAATTTGACCCATGTTTGATAGCNTAAGTAATAAACTNGAGAGCGCCTTTAAGATTTTAAANGGACACGGAAAAATTACTGAAATCAATGTAGCCGAAACCTTAAAAGAGGTNAGAAGGGCACTTTTAGATGCTGATGTTAATTTTAAGATTGCTAAGGATTTTACGAATCGTGTNAAGGAAAAAGCGATGGGTCAGAAAGTTCTCACTAGTCTTCAACCNGGACAATTGTTAGTGAAGATTGTCAAAGACGAGCTNACAGAATTGATGGGAAGTAGCGCNTCGGAAGTTTCGCTTTCGGAAAAACCATCGGTCATTTTGATGGCGGGTTTACAAGGATCGGGAAAAACTACTTTCAGTGGAAAGTTGGCTTTGTACTTGAAAAATAACAAAAATAAAAGACCCTTATTGGTGGCTTGCGATGTATACCGACCCGCTGCTATNGNCCAGTTGGNTNTACTGGGAGCGCAAATAGATGTTCCTNTATACAGCGATACTGAGGAAAAAAATCCNGTAAAGATNGCACAAGCGGCNCTAAAACAAGCNAAGCAACAAAATAATGATGTNATCATAATTGATACTGCGGGAAGATTAGCGGTTGATGAAGTTTTGATGAAAGAGATTTCAGACATTCACAAAACNGTGNACCCTGAGGAAACTCTTTTTGTGGTGGATGCTATGACGGGACAAGATGCAGTCAATACCACTAAAGCATTTCATGACACCCTCAATTTTGACGGAGTAATCCTTACTAAATTGGACGGAGATACCCGAGGAGGTGCCGCTTTGTCTATNAAATCNGTTGTTAGGAAACCGATAAAGTTTATAGGTACGGGTGAAAAGATGGAGGCNTTGGATGTTTTTTATCCAGAGCGTATGGCCGATCGTATTTTGGGCATGGGAGATGTGGTTTCACTNGTAGAAAGAGCTCAAGAACAGTTTGATGAGGAGCAAGCNCGAAAAATCAGTAAAAAAATTGCAAAAAATCAATTTGGTTTTGATGATTTCTTATCCCAGATTCAGCAGGTAAAAAAGATGGGNAATATAAAAGATTTGATGGGGATGATTCCTGGAGCTGNAAAAATGATGNGGNACGGNGACATTGACGATGACTCTTTTAANTATATNGAGGCAATNATNGGGTCNATGACTCCNAAAGAACGNGCTGAACCGAGTTTGCTGAATCACAGTAGGAAAAACAGAATAGCAAAAGGCGCTGGAAGAAATATTGGTGAGGTCAATCAATTGATTAAGCAATTTGCACAGATGAGTAAGATGATGAAGATGATGCAGGCAGGAAAAGGAAAACAAATGATGCAAATGCTTCAAGGATTTANATAATTATGGAAATACTNGACGGNAAAAAACTCTCTNAACAAATCAAGGAGGANATCAANAAGTCTGTTGGTTTGCGTAAAGAAAAAGGNAAAAAGATTCCCCATNTGGCAGCCGTATTGGTTGGTAATGACGGGGCNAGTTTGACTTATGTGGGAAGTAAAGTAAGATCCTGCGAGCAGGTAGGTTTTAAATCTACTCTCATTCGCTTGGAAAGTAGTATTACAGAACAAGCATTAGTTTCCAAAATCAAGGAGCTNAATAATGATGAAAAATTGGATGGGTATATTGTCCAACTTCCACTCCCTAANCATATTAATNAAGAGAAAATTTTACTNACTATAGATCCCAAAAAAGATGTGGATGGGTTTCACCCTTCNAACTTTGGTAGAATGACTTTGGAATTGGATTCTTTTATCCCTGCTACTCCNTTTGGTATCATGGAANTGCTAAGAAGGAACAATATTGACATCTCTGGGAAACACTGCCTAGTGATGGGTAGAAGTCATATTGTAGGTAGACCGATTAGTATATTGATGAGTCAAAATGGGAATCCAGGTAACGCAACAGTGACTTTGGCCCACAGTATGACAAAAAACATTGAACAATTGACCCAAAAAGCGGATATCATTGTTTCTGCCTTGGGTATTCCAGAATTTCTGAGGGCAGATATGGTTAAGGATGGAGTGATCGTTATTGACGTTGGAATTACAAGAGTTCCCGATGATACGCATCCTAAAGGATATTTGATTAAAGGAGATGTGGCCTATGATGAGGTTTCCAAAAAATCAAGCTATATCACGCCAGTCCCAGGAGGTGTAGGGCCAATGACCATTGCCATGCTCTTACAAAATACTTTACTTTCCTGCGAGAGAAATTCTTAATTCCAGCTAATTGGTATTCACGTTTTTACCCACCGGATTCTCCTCTAAATTGTAGATTGTGAGGATGAGTAAACCAAAGGCGACACTGGAAATAACCAACAGTACATTTGTGAGACCACTTACTCCAAAAGAAAGTCTAATGAGGATGGTGCAGATTACAAACCCAGTATTCCTTATTAGTTGACTGTAGCGTTCGGTATATTGAAAAGAGAGTAGTAGAATAAGAACATCAGCCAATATGAGTATGGTAAAAAATTCATTGTAAAAAATGGCATTGATATCTGTGGTGATTTGTAGGTAAAACAACCCATAAATCCAATTATAGACGCTAACAAGAGAGGTGATGATCAAAATTGGTAACAATATCATACTAACAGCTTTTTTGGAAGCAACAAAACTTTGAAGGTTGGGGTTAAGGGGTTTTTTGGGTAATCGTGACCTACCTTTATTAAATAGATATATGAGAAAAAAAATGATCAGAACGCCTAAAACGTCATAGATCAATTGGACATTTTCCTGAGTGCTGAGCCAGTTGGCTTTTAAATCAATTTTGGGAATGTCAGCAAAAATTCGTCTAATGAGAATCAATGAAATAATTTCAAATTGTTTGGACACTGAGGTGGTAAAAGAACGAGGAAGATTTACGACCAAAAGATAAATTTCATAGACCAAAATAATCGAAAAAGGGGTGTAAATGGCGGAAATGGGATCTATAAGAAGACTACTTTCAAAGAATACTTTAAACCAGTCGTACTTTTTGGCATAGATGAGAAACAAATGGATTATGAATCCAATCATCGACAACCACAAAGTGGCGCGCTCTACTCTTTTTTGATTTTTTTCGGAAAAAACCTTTAAAAAAATATTATCTATGAATGTGTGCCAAGGCTTCATTATCACTTATTTTATTTTTTGTGGTACAATCAAATATACCTTTTTTTTATTNAGGGTTTTTTAAGCTATGTTTTATCTTTGCTTAGATGGATTTGAATAATCTAGGAGAAATGCTGGCCAGCGGGAGGACTATTCCTTTGATGGAGGCGTTTTACACTATACAGGGAGAAGGATACCACAAGGGAAGTGCAGCCTATTTTATCAGAGTTGGTGGATGCGACGTAGGTTGTCATTGGTGTGATGTTAAAGAGAGTTGGAATCCTAATTTACACCCGCCTACTGTGGTGGATGAAATTGTTGAAACAGCTCANAAATATTCAGATACGATTGTGGTTACTGGCGGTGAGCCATTGATGTGGAATATGAACCTCCTTACCAAGGGTCTGAAATCATTGGATATGAAAACCCACATTGAAACTTCGGGAGCCTACCCCATATCAGGGGATTGGAATTGGTTTTGTTTGTCTCCCAAAAAGAATAAACGTCCCNTTGAAGCGGCTTATATTANGGCGGATGAGTTGAAAATNATTGTACANAATAATGATGATTTACGTTTTGCTGAGGAGCAAGCGATGAATGTAAGTNCNGACTGCAAGCTGTACCTTCAACCAGAATGGAGTAAGCGAGAGANGATGATACCCTTGATCGTAGATTATGTGATGAAAAANACACAATGGAAAGTTTCCCTCCAAACGCATAAGTATCTNAATATTCCNTAATNANNCGNGNGANATAATCCNAATTTTCTCNTTCCAAAATTAGTTNAGTTTCCAATCATACTTGANGNNCAGNNTGANTCAAGANTACAAAATCNATGTAAGGCCAAGGAAACNTTTTGCTTTGTTTTTGAAAAGANGTCCNAGTTGAACTTCANCNTAGTAATTTGATACGGGTATGATTTTTTCCCCGTCANGGNTTTCGCNAAAAAGATNGATAAAATCTGAGGAATATAATAGTATTTGGCTGATAGGGTTNAGTAAGGATTTGAGTTTTCCAAGTAATAATTCCAATNTCTNTANTTGGCCACANATAATNGGTCNATTCATTAACAGTAAAATGGNATCAAATGTATTTTTTANTAATCAAAATAGATTGATTTAGGNTATGCAGTAGANCTATTTNANAGGCGGTTTTGGGGTAGCTCTTGGAGTTGTCGAGTCCAATAANGTCANGTTTTANTTGTTTTGTAAATAGAGGCTNTNTTATCCTGTTNNAAAANCTTTATCCAAAAAACTTTCATTANAAATTTCCATTGCCTTTTGCTCCAGAAATTNCATTTGTTNATATANTTTAAAAAAAATATTGAATGGGTANNNGGTCTTTTTCGGTGAGACTGTTTCAGNTAATGAGTTTTTGATCCNTTGGGGGACCNGNAGTNTNACAAAAGGGCATTTCCAAANACGTATTTTTTTTCNATCATTTTGGAATCAGTNAGGGATAAATGAGATATTTTTTTCTAATTTTTTTGAACGCTTGTAANTCTTTTTCCCAAGTTTTGCGAATTTGTTTTTCACTCATTCCTTGNACCAATTGTTTTTNTAGTTTTTTATTTCCTNCAATTCTAAAAAAGCCTTTTTTGAAAAAATTTTCCTTATTTGGGAAGTTNTTATAGGATTGAATCAACCATTGCAACTCAATTCTGTTNGGCCGCCCAAAGTCTCTCAAGTTGATTCCATGACAAAGCTGATTTTTCAACTTTGGATTTTTAGATCCATAATTGGNTTGAGGGGTGAATGTAAAATCAGTCTCAGGNAGNAGNGGGTGACCGTATATCTGAAATTGCATTTCTGTTCCTCTACCTACACTAATGNCCGTTTGTTCGAGTAGACAAAGACTNGGATAGAGTGATANNGAANNAGCATTGGGAAGATTGGGTGAGGGTCTTAGTGGAATTTCATACGGGGTTTGATGGGTATAGTTTTTCAAGGGTATAACTGTGAGATTGCATTGAATTCCGTTTGGAAGCCAATCCTCTCCATTAATCATTTTGGCATANTCACCAATGGTCATCCCATATACTATCGGAACAGGGTGCATTCCTACAAAGCTTTTANAATCCTCTTCCATCACAGGACCATCGGTNAAGTGCGCATTGGGGTTAGGNCGGTCTAGAAGGATTAAGGGAATCCCATTTTCAGCGCAAGCTTCCATTACATAATGAAGTGTAGAGAGGTAAGTATAAAACCTAACACCTACATCTTGTAAATCGAAAAGCATAAGAGAAATACCTTCTAAGAATTCTTTTGAGGGTTTTTTGTTCTTCCCATAAAGGGAAANGATAGGGAGGCCTGTTTTAAAGTCCTTTTCGTCTGCTACACTTTCTCCTGCATCGGCATCTCCCCTGAATCCGTGTTCGGGGGCAAAAACTTTTTTGATATTAATATTTAACGCCAAAAGGGTATCGATCAAATGGGTCTTTCCATTGACTAGACTGGCTTGGTGGGCCACAATACCTACTTTTTTATTTCCAAGTATTTTAATGTAATGACCCCATTGATCTGCCCCTGGAACAATATTATTTTGAGCCGTAGCGACCTTACTTGTTCCAATAAAAAGAAAAAATAAAAATGTAATTTTGAATATGTCTTTCACAAAACTTATTTGATTTGAATTTTCCTTTATTTATAGCTAAAAGGATGCGCTTTAACCCTTCTCATAAAGGTAGTGTTTCTGTTCAAATAATTAAAATTGCCAAGCTGGCAGTGGCATTGGGAATGTCTATGATTCTTATAGCTGTTGCAACGGGTAAGGGTTTACAAAAAGAGATTCAGGAAAAAACAGTCGCTTTTAATGGTCACTTGGTTGTAGCGCCTTTCGAAAACAGTGAATCACAGATTTCGGTACTACCCGTAGCCAACGATCCAAAAACTCTGAAAATATTGAATAAGGAGGATGGGGTTACTCATGTTAATGGAGTAGCGCTGAAAGGGGGATTGCTGAAAGCAGGGGATAATTTTGAAGGGATAATAATGAAGGGCGTTTCTCAAGATTACCAATGGAATAAACTGAATAGTTTTTTGGTTTCTGGAAATTTTCCTGTTTTGGGGGATAAAACTTCCAATGAAATTTTACTCTCTGGTGTTATCGCCAAAAGATTGTCTATTGGTGTAGGGGATGAGGTCACTGCTTATTTTCAAAATTCCAAAAATCAGCAGTTACCCAACATAAGAAAATTCAATGTAGCGGGATTGTTTTTGTCTGGATTCCCTGAATTTGATCAAAATTTTGTTTTGGGCGATTTGCGACATATTCAGCGCATTAATAAATGGAGAAACAATGAAATCGGTGCTTATGAAGTTTTTGTAAGTAATCTTAAAATGGCCGATATTATCGGCTCATCTATTTATGATAAGTTACCTTCGGATTTGGATGTTATTGAAATAACACGACAGTATGCTACAATTTTTCAATGGATTTCTCTTTTTGATTTCAATATTTTAATCATCATCATTGTAATGATTATTGTGGGTGTAATCAATATATCAACCGCTTTACTTGTATTAATTTTGGAGCGATCGAGTATGATTGGACTCCTCAAATCTATAGGGGCAGGAAATCGTTTGATACAAAAGATATTCCTTTACAATGGGGTAGCTATTATGAGTGAGGGTTTGTTATGGGGGAACTTGATTGGTTTTCTTTTTTATTTTACACAAAATTATTGGGGTTGGATTCGTTTGGACCCAGAAACCTACTACGTTAATGTAGCTCCTGTTTCATTAAATTTTTGGGACGGATTGATTTTAAATCTTGGTTTTTTATTGGTTAGTAGTTTATTACTGTGGATTCCTTCATTGATCATTAGTAATATTCGCCCTGCTAGAGTGTTACGATTTCGCTAGATTGTTTTCATATTGTTTGGGATGTGGTATCTTTGTAATGAAACTCATCTAATGAATTATTCCAATAATATTTTAGAAACCATAGGGAATACACCTATGGTGAAATTGAATACTATAACTCAAGACATTTCTGCCTTGGTTTTAGCAAAGATTGAAAGTTTTAATCCAGGTAATTCGGTAAAGGATAGAATGGCTCTAAAGATGGTAGAGGACGCCGAAGCCGACGGACGTTTGAGGCCCGGAGGAGTAATCATTGAGGGTACCTCTGGGAATACAGGAATGGGCTTAGCGCTTGCTTCTATTGTTAAAGGTTATCGTTTGATTTGTGTATCAAATGATAAGCAATCTAAAGAAAAATTTGATGTATTGCGAGCTATGGGTGCGGAAGTTGTGGTTTGTCCTACAGCGGTGGCTCCTGAGGACCCCCGTTCTTATTATAGTGTTTCTAAAAGATTGTCGGACGAAACACCCAATTCATGGTATGTGAATCAATATGATAACCCCTCCAACACTGTGGCTCATTATGAACAGACGGGACCAGAAATTTGGAAACAAACTGATGGAAAAATTACCCATTTTGTAGTTGGTGTTGGAACAGGTGGGACTATTTCTGGGGTAGCTAAATATTTAAAAGAAAAAAATTCTAAAATAAAAATTTGGGGTATTGATACTTATGGCTCAGTTTTTAAGAAATATCATGAAACAGGAATTTTTGATGAAAATGAAATTTATCCCTACATCACAGAGGGTATAGGAGAGGATATACTTCCTGAAAATGTAAATTTTAAATTAATTGACCATTTTGAGAAAGTTACTGATAAAGATGCAGCACTTTATACACGAAAGTTGGCAAGAGAGGAGGGAATTTTTGCTGGAAATTCATGTGGAGCTGCGGTTAAGGGAGTATTACAATTAAAAGAATACTTTAATCCTAATGATGTGGTGGTGGTATTACTTCATGACTCTGGAAGTCGTTACATAGGAAAGATTTACAATGACGACTGGATGATTAAAAAAGGATTTTTAGAGTGATAATTTAATAATAATTGTCAATTTGCAGTTTTTTATATATCCCTCTATTATTTCTTCTATATATACTAAAATCAAAAATTATACTCAATTCAAATATGCTAGGTGCATAAACTTGTCCAGGTTTTCTGTTTGAAAAATTATAGTTAATTCCAAAATCAAAATTTTCAAGAGCTAGACCTAATGTCAATCCAATATTATTTAATGAGAAACCTGAAGCTTCAACTCCATTTTGGATTGATTTAACCATTGATGCTTGTTGAGTAAAACCAATTGCAAATTCTCCAAATTGAAATTCCTCACCCAAACCAATATATGTAGACTCTCCGTACTTAACAATATTAATAAAGGTGTATAAATAAGAAAATCTAGGTAAAAATCTTCTTTCATATGGATTAATATTAAATTCATATCCACCCTGAACACTTATTCTAATTGGTTTATTTACTGGTTCGTCTTTGTTGTACGAAATATTCGGTTTATTTAAATGTTTTAAACTTAGTCCAGCTAAAAAAAACTCGTTATGTATAATAAATGATGCACCTAAGTCAAAATCATTTGCATTACTGATAAGTGGTGCCAATCTGTCTTGAGTTTCAGTAGCAATAAAACCTGTGGCTAAACTTAATTGATCTCCAAAAACTAGATTATCGGTATTTATTCTTGAACTAATCATTCCAACTGAAATTCCTGGTAAGAAAAAAGTATAGTTACTTAACTGAATTTTATATACATAGATAAGATTAGCCATTGAGGTAGTCATCCCTATATCATTTAGTTTAAATGAGTTAATATCAAAACCTAGGGAAAAGTTTTTATCTTGAAATGCAAGAGACCCAAAAACATATTTATTATCCATTGCCAATTTATCGTTAACTTTAATTGAGTTATATAAAACTCCAACTCTATTAAGTTGGTTAACTCCATAAAAACTAGGATTAGATTTTTGTAGAAATTTAGCTTGGTTTACAATATAATCGTCCTGCCCATATGTATATTTTGGAAAATAGCATATTACAATTAATAAAGTGATGTGAACTAGTCTTTTCATTTTATTAATACAAATGTTCCACTTTTTGAGACTTCTATGTCTCCGTTAGTGGTTAGAGCTAAAATTGAATATATGTAATATGGTGAGTCTGATAATATATTTCCATCCCAACCATTCAACACAAGTGGAGAGGGAATTCCTCCCGAAATTGTAGGAGCGGTTCCTGCCGGTGGTGCCTCACTCATGTAAATTAAATTTCCTCTGTAATCGTATATTGACAACTGAATATATTTAAATCCGCTAAATAATGGTACAAAGGTATCATTATCTGAATCACCGTTTGGTGTAAAGACATTTGGTACTAAAATGTTGTAACCCTTTCCTATTACGACTTCCTTTACTTTTTCTTCGAAACAACCAACTGAATTATACATTCTTAATTTTGCATAATATGTTCCAGAAATTCCATATTCATGTGTTACTGGTGAGGTTGAACCAGATGCTGGGATTACTCTTTCGATTGGACTACCGTCACCAAAATCCCATTCAAGGTAAGAGTATGTTCCAGTTGATGTATTTGTAAATGTTACGTCCTCTCTAGCTAAAATTAATGGTGTTGATGATGAGGAACTTGCAGAGACAATTGCATTATTTGATGTAAATTCAAAATTTGGTTGGCCTATTTCAAGATTTACACCCGTAGAAATTCTGCATCCAACTGAATTTACAACTGTTAGAGTACCTGAAGCAACTGACGATGCTATTGATAACTTATATGTCTTGTCATCTAATTTTGATTTAGTACTTAATAATGTAATATCATCAGGATAATAAAATTCTAATTCACCATCATAATTATCAAAGACGCTTACGTATAAGTCACCAGCCCCGCCCGGATCGCAAATTGTAACTACGCCAGGAGTTATAAAATCATATTCACTTACATCTATAAATGGACCATTTGTGATTGCTAAATCATCATTCCCAGGAACAGTTATAAATTTTATAACTCCGACTGAACTATAGGGACTAACCCCCACACAAGTCCAATTCATTGGAGCAACACTTATTTTATATTGACCAGGTATTAAATCAAATGCAAATGACTGATTTGTAATATTTGGCAGTCCAGTAGTGCCATCCATTGGCAAAAATGCTGCAGCACCTACATCATATTTCTCCCATATGATTTCATAAGGCCATTGTATACCATTTTCATTTAATCCACCTACTACCTCAAAACTTATTTTTCCATCATCTCTAGCTGCATTTTCACAACTCGGCTCTTCGGCGAATAATGTGTTTGAGGAAAGTCTTGGAAGTAATCTATATGGACTAAGACCAGATTTAATTTCAATTAAGGTTCCACTAGATGCTGAGGTGGAGCAACCTGAGGCATCAGTTATAGTTAGACTCAAATTTCCAGGCTCAGTCACTGTGATTGTTTCACCACTGTAATTTACAGTTTGGCCTCCTCCAAGATCAAGGGTCCATTGGAATCTGTAGAAAGCTTCTCCATTTGATGTTATAAATGGTTGGCCACCCTCAACATTAGCAGTAATCTCAACTTCTTGGGAACATGGATCTAGCACAAACTCTGTTGCGCCCGTGTAATTAAGTTCCTCAATCTCGGGTATAATAATTGTTTGCACAACCTCACAAACATCCGTTGTTGCTGTAGTGGATTGACTAATTATCAGTTGATATTCACCAAAGGGAACACTACTTATTACGTAGGGACCACTTCCATTACCTATTGTCGGTCTTGAAATCCCAACTGAACTTCCTGCTGGGAAAGTCTGACTAAATGGGTCACCATAATCACTAATTTTATTTAAAGTAACTATGAAAGCGTTTCCTAGTGAAGAACTTAAATTATTTTCCAGAAGGAAATTAATATCGTATCTAAGGCTAGTTGGATTTGTACAAGCGCTTCCACTTCCGTCATCTGAAAACCCAGGATTTAATATTTTTAATCCAGAATTAGTACCAACAGTTAATGATTTGGTAACTATATCCTCTGAACCACATGTCCCCCCAGTACCAGGAGATATTACGGCTCTATATGACCCATTTTCTAATTCACTCAATTCAATATTATTGGCTAAGGCAGGTACACTCCTCCATTCTTGAGATGAAGATGTTTGGGTGGTGGCCGAGGTTGACGATGTGGCAGCAGTTGTAGTGCTCGTTGTAACAAAAAGTAGTTTTTGCCAATTAATACTCATTGTTGGAGGAAGGGTATTTTCATCGAAAATTAGTTTGATACTACCACCTGTTTGGTTGCATCCTGGTTGAATTGTTTCTACATCTCTTAAAAGAATTTGATTACTTTCGACTTCATTTACCTCGACTGTTCCAGAGTCTAATTCACAAATTGTAGTATTGGTAGATGTGGTATTTGTTGTGGTACCTGCAGCAGGGACTCCAATGATTCTGTAATTATAAACGCCAGGGTTTTTGATTCCAATACTTATTGAGTTTGCTTGACTTCCAGCATTAGCACTATTCCAGTTAGAGAAATAGTTAAAGCTAAGCGCATTGGAAGAAATTTGAACACCTACTTGACTTAGATCTGGTGTTCCCTGTGCAAGAACTAATTCTATACTACCATCCTGCGAATTAGCACAATCAATATCAAATGGATTAACTTGGAAAGAAACTTGTTCAAATGATGGTAAAGTTATAGTTGATGTTAATGAGCCAGGCTGATCACATCCGTTTGCATCCGAAATTTCGTAAGTTGTTATTTCACCTAAATTTGCAGTATCTATTCCTGTTATTACAATCTCTCTTGAACTTGCATTGGCAGATGTTCCAGTAAGAGATCCACCTTGTAGTGATAGAGTATATGGGCCGGCATTAGAATTTCCGCCAATAACCTCAAAAACCAGCTCTGCAAAATCCTCTGAGCAAGCTGGAACAATTCTCCTATCTTTAATTTCTCTTACACTCATTACAGAAGGTTCTCTAACCTCAAATGAAATGCTTGTTGTGCAAGTTAACGGACTAGATCCCTCAAATGGAATTAAATTTGGATCATTTGTATTGACTGATACCCCGACAGAATAAATTCCTCCTTGTGTTCCATTTAATGTATTGCCTGTGGCAAGACCAGGTATCGCCACTCCATTTCTAGACCAAGAATAGCTATATGCTGCACCACCACCCCCTGAGGCCTGAACTTGTATAGTAAATGGATCACCTGGACATGTAATTGAGATTAAATAATCGGTAGAACTCGATGTTCCAGCAGGAGCAGGATCTGTTCCTCCTGTTGGAAGAACTGTCAAGGGATCAGCTGTATTAATTGTAAATGTTGCATTTTCTTCACATCCAAATAATTGATCTATTGCTTTAACTTGATATGCTCCAGGCAAGAGATTTTTGATATTCATTGTGCTATTTGTGTATCCATTAGGTCCACTCCAGGTATAAGTAAATAACTCTGAACCACCAGTAAAGGCTAGTCCTGCAGTTGTTTGTAATTCAATACTTCCACCACCCAAATCAGTCGGTATTTCCCTACAGAAATCATCAACAACTCTTGTATTAGCAGGAGTATATAAAAGCCCATNAGGCATAGTAAATACTGCTGATTGTTTTACACAACCTTTTGCATCTGTAACGTCAATTCTAAATGAATCATTTGGATTAACTACTATCTCAGGTGCTTGACCAGTATAAGCGCCATTTCTAGTGAANGGCCCAAAATCATTTCCAGTAGTGAAATTTTTGACTACATAGGAATATGGTTTTGTTCCACCTGAAGCTTGACCAGTAATTATTCCATCACATGCAACCGGATCAGAAATTGTTAATTCATCTGGCTCTGTNAGTGTAAAAGATTCTGTAGCAGTACAATTTCCATCAACTGAAACCTCAAGGACATAATCACCAGGGCCTAGATTGNTTAAAATCAANGTACTCTGAGGGGTTGCAATTCCTGTTCCAGTCCACTGAATATCATAATTTAATGTTTGATTTTGTGTTACACTGGTGTTTGTTATTGTNCCTGTTAGGTCAGTTTGAGTAGGTGGAACAGGATAACTAATTATAAATGGCACGCCAGCAGTATCAGAAGTTAGTCTAATATTTGTAGCANNTGCAAGTGCAGTTACAGGAACTTCAGAAGGTATATTATTGTTAATTAATTGTGCAAGTCCACTAGCAATAGCANTGTTATTCTCAGCAACTCCAGAATTAAATGCTGATCCATTAACATTATATTCGTATTGTGTGCCATTAATCCTNACTCTTACTCTATCATCAATATTGAATGCCCCAGAAATNGTNAGCTGATCAATTTGTGCTTGATTNCTATTTTGTCCACCTGATATTGCAGAGACAATATCTGCTGGCACCTCCAGTTGTCCGTCATCTGCATTATAACAAGATATTTCGGTAATTTGAATAAAAGATCTGTTAATTTGCGGAGATGGATTTACTTGAATTTGACCAGTTAAAACTGCCTCTGGTGAGCAAGGATTTCCTGATGTTGTAATAGAATAATTCCATATTCTTGTATAGATATCACCTGTGTTTGGTACTCCNGTAATACTTATNCCATTTGCGCCAACTTGAACNGCATTAANACCAGGTGGAAGNCCATCAGGTCCTCCGACTATGAATGAGGTTGCTCCACCACCAAATGTATAGGTTATGGGATCAATATTTTCACCATTTCCATTAGAATCATCACATTTCCCATTATCTCCAATCTGNTGAGTTGTTGATGCAGCTGACGTGAGTACTAGTGTGGATAAGGGATTTACTTTAATTACACCATTTTCTGTAGTGTCNGAACAAACTCCAATTGTAGTAACAACATAAGGGTAATCAGTAGGAACATTTATCGAGACTGAAGGTGTTCCAGATATTGTNATTCTTTTTGTAGTTGGGCTGTAAGTAAATGTTAATCCATTAGGAAGCCCAGTAACAACTCCAGTTGTAGCACCCCCTGAAATTTCAAATATAATTGGTGTAAGAACCGCATTTGATGGGTCGTCACCATTACATATAATCTGATCCTTGGCACCACCAGCAATTACATGTGATATTTCATCATTTGGAAGAAGTTCAATTTGTCCACTAAATGTTTCCTCCTCACAAATTCCATTTCCAGTTGCAGTAACTGTAAAGGTATAAATGGTTGGAGTAGANACGTCAACCGAAGGATTCCCGGAAATTGTTATTGTGCTTCCAACAACTGGACCNAGTCCAATNCCNGGGGGGAAACCAGAACCACTTGCATTAGTTGAACTCCCACTTAAATCAAATATNATATTATTTATAGAAGAATTCTCACAGATTGTTTGATCAAGTGTAGATGAAGCTGATGTTACCGTNAGTTTTGCTTTAGGTGTAATTGTGATTCTCCCTACTTCAGTAACTGGAGCACAAGTTCCAGATGTNGTGACTGTGTAATTAAAAATTGTAGGATTACTTACCACGTCTGAGGTAGCGTTTCCAAAAATGCTGTAAGTTTTATTANTGGCATTATAACTTGTCGAAAAGCCTGGAGGTAATCCAATTATATTTGCTGATAATGCACCACCNGAAATTTGATAAGTAATCGTTGTGAGTGAGCTAATTAAAGGATCAGTCCCAACACAAAGCGATTGGTCATCTGTTCCAATTCCCGATGTTAGAGTCAATCGATCATCTGGTAAAACTACAATGGTTCCACTAAATGAATCTTCTTCACATCCACTTCCATCTCCCGTGGCGGTTACAGTGAACGAATAGGTGGTGGGGGTCACTATGTTCACCACAGGAGTACCGGAAATGGTTATTGTATTCCCTACGACTGGGCCAAGAATAACACCGTTAGGAAGNCCAGAAACTGATGCGTCTAACGTNCTTCCAACTAAGTTAAATTGAATATTATCTATTAAACTATTATCACAGACAGTCTGGTTTAAGGTACTAGTTGCCGAGTCTAATTCTAGTTTCGCNTTGGGTTCTATTCTAATNAGCCCATTTAATGTTTCACTAACGCAAGANCCTGANGTAGTTATACTGTAATTNTAATCTGTTGTGCTAGTAATTGTTACTGTTGGAATTCCAAAAATTGAATATTGTCCAAGTGCAGAATCGAAATTNGTTTGTAAACCNGGAGGTAATCCAGAAATATTAGCGAACTGNGCACCTCCAGAAATAGTATAAGTTATTGTTGTGATTGAACTTAATCCTACTGTTGAACCTTCACATATTGTTTGATTATCAGTTCCTAACGCAGATGTAAGGGAGATACTATCATCAGGAGAAACAATAATTCTACCCGTGAATGAAGCCTCTTCGCAACCCATACCATTACCTGTTGTAGTAACTGTGAAAGTAAATAAAGTAGGAGTAGTAATTGAAATTACTGGGGCACCAGAAATTCTAAAATTATTCCCTCCGATATTGCTTAAACTAACACCAAGAGGAAGACCATTGTCAACAGCGAAAGTAGCGCCCCCTCCAATTGTAAAGTCAATATTGTCGATATTTGTATTAACGCAAACAGTTTGATCCAGTGAACTAGCTGATGTTGTAATCGATATGGTTGAAATAGGATTGACTTTTATTGATGCTAATTCAATAGCATTATTACACCCATTGGAATTAACAGTTGTTATATTTATGTTGTATGTTGTTGAAACACCCCCAACTAATGAGTTTATAGTTGGAGTTCCAGTTATAGATAGGGTGAAAGTTCCATTATCAAGAACAGGGTCATTAAAAGTTAATTGCGCCGGTGGAACAGAACCTAGCACTGATCTTACACTAAATGGGTCTCCCTCTGTATTAGCAGTTAAAATTAAATTCCCACCAAGACCTGTCGCGCTAACGACTGATGACTGGGAATTAATTAAAGTTCTTAGTTTTGAAGTTATATCAACAGGACTATCACCAGCTGTGGATGTAACTGTGTTAGCTACATTATTTATAAATACAGTATATGACTCATTTGCAGCTATATTTGGTCCAGTTATTAAAATTGAACTTACTTGTTTTCTGGGAATAAAGTTCGAATCCACTCCGTTTGGTAATCCAATTACATCTGCTCCATTTGCACCACCTGCAAATTCATATATAATTGGGTCAATCGCGGATCCAATACATTCACTTTGATCAATTGATGCAAGGCTAGATGACAATGTTAATGTATCAACTGGTTCTATAGAAATTTTACCGGTTATACTCATTTCGTCACAACCAAATTGATTTGCGGTAGTTGTAATTGTAAAATCGTAAACACTAAGTGCAGTATCTCCTGTATCTGGTATTCCTGCTACAGTTGCTATTGTTGGATTAAAGGGATCATCCAGTGAGATATTCAAACCATTGGGAAGTCCAGATACAGTGACACCTCTTACACCTCCGGTTAAGTCGTAAACCATATCATTAAAAACATCTCCATCGCAAACAATTTGGTTATCATTGTTAGATGCCAAGGTTATAGAGGATTTAGATGTAACAATTATAGATCCAATAACTGTATCGGAATCGCAATTTATTCCTGGAGTTGAAAGAGTATAGTTGTATGTTCCTGAAATAATATTTGACGGTGTTCCTTCAATTCTGTATAATCCTGGGCTAGTTGCTAGCATTGGTCTTGATAGTACAATTATGTTTGTAGACGAAGGAATAAATAATCCAAATGATTCACCNGGAACATTTGCAGTAATAATTATTTTATTTNNAGCTGCATCATAGGTAGCTGAAACGTCAACGTCGCCATCTAATTGNGCCGCAAGAAGGGGTCCAAGNACATCTTCATTATTNCCATTTNCAATNGTTGCGTTGTANGGAATACTATTCAGGTATATGAAGTATGTTTCNGACGATGTAGCCACCCCAGGGGTTAATGTGATTTCAGATACNTGTTGTCTTGGNACGTATGATCCGGTTACACCCGGTGGTAGGCCGATTGGTGAGGCAAAAGAGGCTGCATTAGCAGAACCTGTAAACTCATAAACTACATCAATAATTGNTTGATCTACACAGATTGTTTGACTATCTGTTCCTGCTCCACTAGTTAATAGAAGCTGTTCNGCAGGATCTACAGTAATTACTCCTGAAACAGTTGGTGTTGAATTACCAACACANGGGAATCCAGCACCTGAGAAAGTATAACTATAATCAAANGATTGCTGTTGGGTATTTCCAACTGTTGGTGTGCCAGTNACAGTTAATACCTGAGCTACAGCNTCAAAAGTTGCACTTAGCCAGCCTGGATTGCCAGCATTAGATATAAAACTTGTAGCTCCCACAGTATTGAATCTAATTTGTTGAATTGCCGTATTATCACAAATTGTTTGTTCATTACTTCCAAAATTAGAATCAAGAGATCCAGAGGTAGCTGGTCTAACAGTTAATGTACCCTGAATTGTATTTGTNCCTGTACATGATGGACCTGTTGCTTGTATCTCAAAATTATATACTGTTGGNGCAAGTAAAGTAACTGAGGGTGTTCCTGATATTGTAAATAGCGCAGGGGATACCGTCATATTNGGAGTCATTGCTAAACCTGTTCCACCCCTATCAATTATNATTGTAAATGGACCAACAGCTGTTGCTCTGATTGTTAATACCTGAGCTNCAGCATCATAAGTNGCATTATATCTTGGGCTTGCGTTAATACTTGTTGCTAACAGNTTACCAATTTGGTCTGTTGTAGATCCAACTCCAGCATTTACTGAATGGGTTTCTCCAACCCCACTTAAGCTGATAACTATTGTTCCAGCTACTCCAANTGGTCCAGCACCAAATGTAACTTGTGTTTCTTGATTTCTTGTNGTAAGTGTTCCACTTACTCCGTCAGGTAGATTTGTTCCAGCAGGAACAAATTGCATTCCGAATGCTGGGTTAGAAACTGTAAATTCAATATCGTTAATTGGTTCATAGGCACACANATCAGTCTGATTTAGTGTAGTAGCTGTAACGACCGATACTACTGGTGCAGGATTCACTGTAATACTACCTATTATCGAAGTTTCTGCACAGCCATTTACGTTTGCACTTGTTGAAACAGTATAAGTGAAAACCTCAGGGTTTGCAGGATTTACAACTGGTGTTCCAAAAATTCTTAATGTCGCGCCTGTTGCATTTGGTGTAACNGATGTAAATATACCGTTAGGCAATAATGGTTGAAGATTNACTAAATCAACGTTAGAGGAATTTTCAATTGTATATATAATATCACTCATTGGGTTTCCATCACATACAGTTTGACTAATACTACCCGAGGTAAGAGAAATCGTAGTATCAGGATTTATTGTGATCATTCCATTAATTGAATCTTGAGTACAAGAGGCACTACCTGATGTAGTTGTTATAGTATATAAGAAAGTTCCNGAGGTCACTGTTGAGGCTCCTTTTAATGTTATTTTTCTTAATACATCAGTTGCTTGTGGTGCAGAAAAGTTAACTCCNCCAATTAAATTNCCTAAAAAGTTTCTTGGAGGTAATATGACNGTGCTAAACCTTTTACCTGCAATATTCCCNTGAAAAGTTAGAAGATTAGTAACATCATTATAACTNGAAGATACAGCCCCAGTTACAGCNGCAGCAATTCCGTCACCTATTGCATCTAAATCATCACCAGCTTGAACAGTATAAGTGTAATATATTTCATCAATGGATGCAATATAGTTCCTTCCTGCAGCAANACCTCTTCCAGAGTCTATNAGGGTTATTGTTGTAGTTTGAATATAATACTCCGTTTCAGCCACAATTCCATCGGGAAGATTCATACTNGGCTCAGAGACNACCCCNGTTGCAGCTCCACGAATTGCATATTCAATATCTGTTATAGTTTCATTTGGACATCGAACTTGATTTGCAGTTAAGGGATCGCTTATAAGTTGTATATCAGCAGGATCTGGAACTATTATAGGATATCTCCTNGTAGAATTTACACCAGGACAGTCCCTTGGAATGATTGAAATTACAATAGCTCCTGAGTAATTTGCTGCATAGAAAAGTGTTAATTCTTGATCATTAGANCCNGCGTCTGCTTCTAACTCTCTACTGGCTATGTTNGTNACCGTATTTTGGTTTGCTCCTCCTCCAGTTCTAATTGCGTTTAAATCTGAGATAAACCATCTAACAGGAAAATCAGGAACTCTGAGAGTAGTGGTTACAATTCCAGCTGCTGGGATAGGACAACTTGGAAGAGAACTAGTTCCTCCAATAGGAATTACAGTGGGGATCGTGCTCTCACTAGGACCGATAGTGAATGTACTCACTACAGTTGTTCCGGTAACAGAATCACATGAGATGGGAGTAGCTTTAATTTCATAACTACCTATATATCCTGGAGTCCACGTGACAACTCCTCTTTGGTCAATAGAGCCNGGGGAGGTAATGGCAGGATCACCAGGTGCACCCACTCCAGCTATTTCCCAGTACAGAGAACCATAGTCATTAGTATTTGATAAATTATTGCTTGATGTAAAAAATTGTGTTTGACTAAATCCTGCTACCTCACAAACTGGTTTGGACCCTGTTGAAAATCCATTGCAAAGTACGGTTGGAATTGCATCTGGAACATTCAAATCACTAGCTTCAGTTGCGGGGACAGTTTCCTCCACTACTTGAACAACTGCATCATAATATAAGGAAGGAGTCCCGCAGCCCGTTGTTCTTACACTGACAGTAACAGTCCCTGAAAAAAGTGGGTCCCAATCTACTGTCATTTTAGCAGACGAAATAGAATTTGCTGGAAGACTCATTGTTGCGTTATCTCCTGCTCCAGTTGGATTTATTCTAGAAATTGTAAATAAAGGTGCAGGTGGATTTGGATTTTCTGCAAATATTCTTAAAGTATTAGTGTCAATATCATAGGTTGCGTCAACATCTGGATCTGCATTTACCCGAGCTCTTAAATCTTGGCCAAGTTCATCAACCGTATTTATTGCGGGACTAGCTGTTGTTGAGGTATAAGAATTACTGTTAATTCTTATAACATAATTGATTGAGGGTGATAAAGTCGCTGTGTCTGAAGTTAGTGTGATTAAGGCACTTTGGATTAATTCAGGAGAAACAGACCCTGCTGCCTCTGGCTCAATTTTCCACTCAAAACTTTGATAAAGAGCGTTAAAATCATCATCAATAAAACAGGTATAAAAATCTGTTGTTCCGGTTTCTCCACCGCCGCCAATATCAGGTCTGTCTTGACATATGGTATTATTATACCATCTTCCACCGTTATTAATTAATGCGTTGTAGATAGAATTTTGATCTTTCATTATAACATCGGGCGCAATTGCTGTAGGATTAACTCTTATAGAATAATTTATTGCAACCTCTGCACATCCTGACCCCTCTGTAGTAACCCTGAAAAAATCTGTTGGACCGGCTGTGCCAGTAATTGTTACTTCATCAGTACCAGTAACTCTATAATCACCACCACCAAGATCATCAATAGTTCCCAGTACAACGTTTGGAGTATATGCAGTATTTAAATTTTCAATAAACAAAGATGTTGCACCGCCTCCAAATTTAAATTTAATAGGATCCTTATCCCCTCCTATGGCTATCGTGTCACCATCACACAGGTTATTCGTAGTTCCACTTTGACCTCCTGTTTGGATAAGAGTTGATGCTGGATTTACTGTTATTTTAACAGCATCAGTAGTCAATTTGCAACCTTCAGCAGTTATGGCACTTAGAATCCTTAGTTGATGTGCTGCTGCAGTTGATGACACAACTACAGATATATTAGATTGAAGAGGTAAAATAGAAAGTATATTTACATCTGTATCGAATGACGCCGTAATTCCTGGTGCATCGTTAGTAAGGATAGTTGCAAAAGCGTTTCCAATACTATTAGTATCACTGGAAGCAGCTGTAGTGGTTAATGAATAGGTTCCTGTTCCAATGTGTATATAGTATTCTTCACCGACAAGTAAAGGGTTTGCAGTTCGAGAGAAAGATATCATTTGCTGATTAGGGACTGGGGTAGTTGGAGAATTTACTGAGCTTGTAATTACTGCTCTATAAAATCTAGTTTGAGTCGCAACATCAGTGAAACTAAGAGTCAAGCTATTCTGACCAGCCATCTCCGTCCAGGTCTCGTCATCTAATGATGATTCCCATTGATAAGTTATACCAGGCCCAACTGACAATGTAGTTAGACTAATATCTAGTGGTTGAGTGTCCTCACAGATAGTTTGATTTGCCAATACCGTACCACTGTCTAATTCTGGTAGTATAGTTATTATTATCTCATTTGAAGATGCTAAACATGTTGTAGAACTTCTTGTAGAGGATACATTTCTCCTGTAGATTGTTGTCTCAGTTAATGGACCTGGATCATAACTATTACCCGTTGCACTTGTTATATTGCTCCACCCAGAGGAGACAGTTCTTTTTTGCCATTGATATGTGATAGCACCAAAGGTTGAGATCGCCTCACTAGTACTGGAAATTTGTGGAGGGTTAGATCCATAACAATATGTTTGAGTAGAATTTACATCAATTACCCCTGGATTTGTGTCATTGATATTAATGGTATGGACATCACTTACCTCCTCACAATTTGCCCCACCTCCATTTGCTTTGGTAACTCTTCTGTAAAATAGTGTTGCAGTGCTAGTTAATGCAGGGGGGGTAAAGCTGGACCCTTGCTCAGCGCCAATGTCTATCCATCCATTGATTCCATTTGGTGAACTTTGCCATTGGTAAGTTATACCTACACCAGACAAACTATTAGTAACTGATAAAGTAGCTGGGACTACAGCTAAACCAAAACAAAGGGTCTGTTCATTGGCAGGAAGGATTGTTCCGCCACTTAAATTTTCAATTACTGTTATTTTGGTAGCAGGTAAAGCAGTTGGGGATTCGCATATTACGCTGTTTAGTTCACTAATTGCTACTCTACGATACCATACGTCTTGAATTAAGGGACCAGGAGAGTAACTTAGTGTTGCAGGTGGTGGTCCTTCCACTCCTGTTGGAAGGAAACTCCCCGGTAAACCAGTATTTGAGAATTCCCATCTATATGTAATTGATGCTGTACCAGAACTCTCTGTCGCAGTAGTCAAACTAGTTATTGGATTCGGCACAGTATTAAAGCATATTACTTGAGTTCCGCTTATTGTACCAGCTGATGTTATATCGTTTTTTGTAACTGTCAAACTGGTAGTTGCAGTGCATCCATTATCAAATGTCACTATAACTCTGACATTAGAGTTGTTTGCCAATACATTTGTTGAAAATGTGTTAGAGGCAGAATCAGCTTGTAGTCCACCACCAACAAAAAATTGATAAGTTGCAGAAACTATAGCAGTAGCAGTAAATGTCACATTATCTCCATCACAAAAAGTTTCATTTGTTGCATTAGATCCAAGCGTTATTAATGATCCACTGATTTCAGTCACAGTAATCGAGCTGGTGGTCGAAAGACATGCAAGGGGATTAATGGTCGACGAATCTTGCAGAGATCTATCAAATACTTCAACTTGAAATACTTCAACTCCTACGAAAGAGGAATAACTCAAGGTAGGAGTATTTGTAAGTGCAATAGGATTGCCATCCTTTAACCATCTGTAAGATTGTCCTGTCCCTCCAGAGATTGTGAATATAGCGCTCTCATCCTCACAAATTGTTCTAGTTGCAGCATCAGAATTTACTCCATTAATATTCATAAACAGATCACCACCTGGTCCAGTGCTTACATTAACGGTAATGATATTTGTTGATGCCGAGCAGGTTTTACTATTACGTTCAATTTTATCAATCCTTCTAAATTGAGTATTCTGAGTTAGCCCACCTGGTTGATAGTTTTCAGTTGCTGCAAGATTTCTCGTGTAATTACTTGTAAAATTATCGAATGCAACAGAGCTTTGCCACTCGAAGGTTACACTAGCAGTTCCTAAGAACGATGGAGTTGCTGTGCCAGTCAATAAAGTTGGAGTAGCACCGCTACATATTGTTTG
>PAHA01000014.1 GCA_002711215.1 Flavobacteriaceae bacterium | reverse complement strand
TCGTCAGCGGATTGCAAGCAATCCCTGTTACCCCTCGACTTGCATGTGTTAAGCCTGCCGCTAGCGTTCATCCTGAGCCAGGATCAAACTCTTCGTTGTAGTTTTTTAATAATATTAACGAACCAACAACTAATTGACTTTGGTCTCAAAATGGTTTCTAATTCGCTTCGTATCAATTGATACGCGCTGTCATTCTATTCTGTCTTTCAATGAACTTTTGCCGTAAAGGCTCTCATCCCTTCAGCGGGTGCAAATATAAATTGCTTTTTTATAGTTTACACACTTTTTTCCCTTTTTTTTAAAAATATTTTAACGCCAAAAAAAATAATTTTGATTCAGCCATTGACAGTAAGTTATTTATGGATTTTTAATCCTTTTTTTGGAGTGAATTTTGGTTTGTTTTCTTTCCAAAAGATATACAAACTATCCAAGTTGTAATTAAGTGCCGTTTCTTGTGGCTCTAAATTACCATAAGAAAAAGCTCTCTGTAAGATATCCTCAATGAGATAATCCTCATAATTCAAATTAGGATCATAAGTGTCTTTTAAGGAAAGCTTAAACAACGAAGCAGTGGTTTGATATACTAGAGCCCTCCACCCATTTCGAAGCTCTTTTACCAAATCATGTGTTGTTTCTCCTGTTTGACGATGCACGAGCTTTATCAATATACGACCTTGTGAACGTGAGAGTTTCTTGAGATCCTTCTCAAATTCATCATAAATAAAATCTTCAATACGTTTTAAATATACTCTTCTCTTCCTCTTGGATTTTATAACCTCCAAGCGTTTTGTCAAAATATTCAAACGATCTGAAGCCATTTTTGCATAGGGATAAACCTTGTGAGTTCTATTTCTCAATATAACATATCGCTTAGCATCCTCATAATTATAGAAACGAAGGGGTTGAAATAGAACCACTTCCTCAAGCTCAATACTTGTGTTTACAATGGTGTCTCCTTCAATAACAAAATAGTCTAATGGAGAAGGAATAAAATTTTGATCTTGAGCAATGGCCCATGAAAATATCAAAAAAGCAATAGTTAAAGTAGGTGTTTTCATCTTGTGTAAATTTAGCAATAAAAGCAGGGATAAAAATTTTCTATTAGGGACTTATGTTTATTTTAGCTATTTCATTTCAAAAAAATAAAAATGAAATTATTGAATAAAAAATCCATGGCTTTTTTAGAAGCCTACCTCAATAACCCATCACCAACTGGTTATGAATGGGAAGGTCAAAAAATATGGATGGATTACCTTAAACCTTATGTAGATACTTTNATTACCGATACTTATGGNACGGCTGTAGGAGTTATCAATCCAGATGCACCTTNCAAGGTTGTCATCGANGGTCATTCTGATGAGATCTCTTGGTATGTNAATTACATNACAGATAAAGGNTTGATTTANGTGGTCAGAAATGGTGGNAGTGATCATCAAATNGCTCCNTCCAAGTGGGTCAANATNTATACAAAAAATGGAATAGTAAAAGGAGTATTTGGATGGCCTGCCATTCATACTNGAAAATCTGGTAAAGANGANNCCCCTAAACTCAACAATATTTTTATTGACATCGGTGCCAAAGACAAAAAAGAAGTNGAAAAGATGGGAGTACATGTTGGCTGTGTAATCACCTACCCCGATACATTTCAAGTAATNAANAAAGATAAATTTATTTGCCGTGCTATCGATAATAGGGTGGGGGGCTTTATGATTGCNGANGTAGGNCGTTTGTTATCGGANAATAAGATNCAACTCCCCTTTGGNTTGTACATCACAAANTCCGTNCAAGANGAGGTAGGGCTTCACGGTGCTGAGATGATTACCCAGACATTAAAACCNGATGTGGCCATAGTAACAGANGTTTGTCATGACACCACTACCCCAATGATTAACCAAAAGGAACAAGGTCACACCGAAATGGGTAAAGGGCCAGTAATNTCCTATGCCCCCGCAGTNCAAAATAAATTNAGGGAGCAAATAATTGAAACGGCAGAAAAACAAAAAATCCCTTTCCAACGATTGGCTTCCTCTNGNTATACTGGAACNGATACGGATGCTTTTGCCTACAGCAACGGAGGTGTAGCTTCAGCATTAATTTCTCTCCCTTTNCGTTATATGCACACNACTGTTGAAATGGTTCACCGANAAGATNTTGAGAATGTTATTCGTTTGATTTACGAAACGCTATTAACNATNGATCCCAAAAAAGGNTTTAGTTATTTTTACTAGAAGCTANAATGGCTTGGATGAGACCNTTCACTACTNTCGGGCCNTCATACACGAANCCTGTGTAGAGTTGAATCAAATCAGCTCCAGCATTCATTTTCTCAATGACNTCCTCAGGTTTATGAATTCCCCCAACTCCAATTATTGGGAATGNTNTTTGACTTTTTTCTGAAAGAAAACGGATTACCTCTGTACTTTTTTTGGCTAATGGTCTTCCACTAAGGCCTCCTTTTTCGTGTTTATTTTNAGATTGAANACCTNCTCGATTTANAGTAGTATTAGTAGCTATNACTCCTGNNNTTTTNGTCNTTTTTACAATNTCAATNATATCAAGTAACTGCTGGTCNGTCAGGTCTGGTGAAATTTTTANNAGGATAGGTTTTNGCTTTGCAGTNGCTTGATTATGTTTTTGTAAAGTATTTAGTANATCTGTTAGCGGCNTTTTCTCTTGAAGNTCCCTNAGATTNGGCGTATTTGGGGAACTGACATTGACTACAAAATAATCNACATGAGGATAGAGCACATTAAAGCAATANATATAATCATNTACTGCCCTCTCNTTGGGNGTNATTTTATTTTTACCAATGTTTCCTCCAATAATAANANTATTNTTTTTCCTCAATCTAGGAATGNCAGCATCAACCCCTTCNTTATTNAATCCCATTCTNTTAATCAATCCCTCGTCCTCTAGCAAACGGAATAAACGTTTTTTGGGATTACCATNTTGGGGTTGAGGAGTCAAGGTCCCTATTTCTATAAATCCAAAACCNAAATTTGAAAGTTCCCTGAATAATTTGGCNTCTTTATCAAAACCAGCAGCNAGGCCCANGGGATTTTTAAATTTTATACCGAATAATTCTTTTTCTAGTTTGGGGTGATTAACTTGATAAAGNGTTCTNATNAAAAAAGGAACACCNGGAATCTTATGCATTACACGAATCAAATTAAAAACAAAATAATGNACCCANTCTGGATCTCCTANAAAAAGTATGGGTTTGATCAGATAACGATACATAATTTAATGTAAAAAAAATCCCGCAGCAGCGGGATTATATTATTTTTTAACTTGGTTCAGTTTTCGACTCATCTCNAGCGATAGAGCNGTGCGCTCAATTTTCAACTTTCCNGCCATGGTTTCAACTACACAAGTTTNGTCTTTATCATTNAGTTCCATAATCTTGGCATGGAGACCACTTTTNGTTATTACCCTATCACCTTTGGCNAGATTTTTCATAAAATTCTTTTCCTTTTTTTGTCTACGTTGTTGGGGNAGAATNATNAAGAAAAAGAAAACCACCAACATTAAAAGTAAAAANGGCATCTGCCCGGAAAATCCCTCCATAAGNNTTTTTAGTTAGTNCTNTTTTGNNGTTGACGAGCCTTNGCAGCATCGTCGCGTTGTTTTTGTTTTNCAGGATCGGGNNTTACCATGGCTTTAATTCTCAGTGTCTCGCGACCACTTGAGGTATTTGCCGATATGGTTACNGTTTTTTGCTGCATATTGGGTTTNTTNNTNGAATCGAAGCTAACTAGAATTTCTCCAGTTGCTCCTGGNGCTATGGGTNTATTTTTTGGANAATTTGGTACNGTACAGCCACAGCTNCCTCTTGCATCAACNATAATNAAATCNGTTTGACCTANNTTGGTGAAAGTNAAAGTTGTTTGAACCGTNTCTCCNTCTTGNATAGTNCCAAAGTCATGNGTNNTCTTATCNAAAGACATAGCAGCCGTNGNANTTGATNTTTTAGACTCAGATTGGGCAGCTTTTTCTTGGTCAACTTTTTTTGAAGCACTTTCNTTACAGCCAATAGAACTGAAAATCATAATGCANACAAAAAATAANGCAATTNTCTTCATTTTAATTTTTTAAAGTTTNANTATCAAATTTAGCAAAAAAACATTAAATCAACCCCCTNCCAGTCTTATTTAATCGTCCAGATTCTTGAAAATCTTTGATNGTTTTATCNAAAATNCCNTTAATAAAAATATTACTTTTTGGNGTAGAATAGTCTTTAGATATTTCNATNTANTCATTCATGGTCACTTTGGNTGGAATCGANGANAAATACAAAAGCTCGGCCATNNCCATNTTNATCATNATCCCATCCAAAACAGCAATTCTATCACTATCCCAGTTGGGAGTNCTGCCTTCCATTTCCTTTTGTAAAAGATCATTATTCGCCACGACCTTTTCCAATAGTTCAATTGCAAATTTTGGATCNTCNTCNCCTGTATTCATTTCNGGAAAATANAAGCTNTTNCTATCACTAGGGTCAATTTTATTCAAAATCTTAAGTAAAAANGTNTTTACTACGGGAAGGTCGTCAACCCANGTCAGTTCAATATCTTCAATGTAGTCGTAAAAATCGTCAGAGGGAGCTACAATCTCTTTAAAAAAAAAAGCAATAATTGATCTGTCATCTTCCAAGGATGGGNATTCGATNTGAGTATAAGNTTGAAATTTTTGACTCTCNAANAGGANCTTAAAGTTAGTTTTNATGTAATCNAAATTCAACTCCCAAAATTTGATTTTTCTTTTTTTGATATGTTGAATCAGTAANGGGTGCCTCAGCTATAAAACTTAANATTTTATTNTGAACAAGCTTCCCTAAATTAGGTTTANCAGTTTTTGATCTTAATTCCTTNTGCAAGTTTNTTTGATTTTTACNATACTCATNNATAGATTTGAGAAAAGCNANTAATGTTAAGTACAGAGAAAAAGTNTTNAGATAGCTATTTTTAAAAAANTTAACTTCTTTTACTAGATTCCCCTCCCGATNTNGTAAAAAGGAATACAATGACTGCATTACTTTAATTCGCAGATGTCTTCGGGTTAGCATATANGGNACAANCAATATTTATNACAAAAATAGGGCTTTAGTTTTAATTAATTTTACTAAAAAAACTTTTTGGATTTNNGAACAAAAGCTTTTGTTTACCTTTGNCTTTTTATCAAANTGANCAGTAGCCAAATGNATTAATGAGAGAGCTAAAGTACCTCAACAAATANTTAAAAAAATATTTTTTTAAAATCCTTTTAGGAATTATAATTACAATTATTTCTAGAGTTTTTTCCTTGTTTGCCCCTCGATTAATTGGAAAATCTCTCACCGCTGTNGAAAATCATCTNCTGAANAATGATGGGGCGTTGGANGGNCTGAAATCTTTATTGCTCAANAACATATTAATCATCATNGGAGCTACCCTNCTATCAGGTTTTTTCACCTTNCTAATGCGACAAACCATAATAAATGTTTCGCGCTACATAGAATACGACCTTAAAAACGAAATATTTCTGCATTATCAGAAGCTTACACAACGTTTTTATAAGAACAATAGAACGGGAGATTTGATGAGTAGAATCAGTGAGGATGTGAGTAAAGTAAGGATGTATGTTGGGCCTGCNATTATGTATAGCATGAATACCATTACTTTNTTTGCATGNGTNATCACCATCATGTTCAGTATTAACCCATGGCTNTCNGTATANACTCTTNTACCNCTTCCAGTTTTATCTTTNACCATATATGTACTAAGTAAAGTAATCAACTCAAGGAGNACGGTAGTNCAAGAGATGCTTTCAAAANTATCANCGTTTACCCAAGAATCATTCAGTGGTATTTCTGTGATCAAATCCTATGGNCTAGAAACCAACACCCANAAAGTTTTCCAAAATTTGGCAATAGAGGCAANAGAGAAAAATATGAATTTAGTNAAAGTTCAAGCTTGGTTTTTTCCATTGATGATACTTTTGATAGGGNTNAGCAACCTTATCGTNATTTTTATTGGTGGTCAAAAATANATGGATGGAGTCATTGAAATNGGTGTNTTGGCAGAATTCATTATTTANATTAACATGCTTACTTGGCCTGTNGCTGTTGTGGGTTGGATNACCTCCGTGGTTCAACAGGCTGAGGCCTCCCAAAAACGAATTAATNNCTTTTTGAATGAATCAATAGAAATTCAAAATGGTGCGGGTGTAGATATTTCTGTAAAAGGTGAAATTAAATTTGATAANGTAACTTTGATCTATCCAGAAACACAAATAAAAGCTTTGGATGAGATAAGCTTTTCATTAAAAAGNCGAGANACACTNGGTATAATTGGAAAAGTAGGTGCAGGAAAATCATCAATACTCAATCTNNTCAACCGTCTTTATGANCCNNACTTGGGTNAAGTTTTANTGGATGGTNATAATATCAAAAAGTTTAAACTTGAAAAACTTAGAGGCCATATTGGAANTGTACCCCAAAATGCNTTTTTATTTTCAGANAGTATTGAAGAAAATATTCGTTTTGGTAAACGGGGAGCGACAGAGCAAGAAATTATAAATGCATCNAAAAATGCTGCNATTCATAAAANNACCAAAAAATTNAAAAATGGTTACAAAACCTTNTTNGGAGAAAGAGGCCTTACAATGTCTGGTGGGCAAANACAAAGGNTATCTATAGCAAGGGCTTTGATNAAAGATCCNGAGATATTACTCCTTGATGACTGTCTATCGGCTGTAGATACAGATACAGAAGAGAAAATTCTGAAAAACCTTAAANATTTTTGTAAAAACAAAACNATGATAATNGTAAGCCATCGAATNTCATCTGTCAAAGATGCAGATANTATTATNGTNNTGGATAANGGTAAAATTGTTGAAAAAGGGAAGCATCAAAATCTANTCCAANATAGGGGTNTGTANTTTGAACTTTTCAACAAACAACAAAANGAAAAGNAATATTAATTTGTTTTGTTTCATTTTTTTTTAGATTTTTGATGTAAATACTAAATTAATTTAAACAAAAGTTCGATGTATAANAANAGTGATAAAGAACAGGAAGAGATATTTTCTAAAGTTCTGAGGGCAGGAAGAAGAACTTATTTTTTCGACGTGCGAGAGACAAAGGCAAGTGANTACTATCTGACCATTACAGAAAGTAAAAAATTNACCNANGATGATGGGACATTTTATTACAAAAANCACAAAATCTACCTTTACAAAGAGGATTTCAAAGATTTTAGCTTNATTTTAAGAGAAGTTGTTGATTTCATTATANAAGANAGAGGAGAAGAAGTCATAAGTGATAGACATCAAAAGAATTATNANAAAAACAAANATTTNGATTCTGCAGAGGTTTCAGGTAACAATTTTACAGAACTNAATTTTGANGANATCTAATTTTTGATGCTCTANTAGTTTANNACATCTTATTATTTTTNANTGTAAGATTTTAATTAGATTTGNGTTNAAAGANGTTAAAATGGCNANAACAGAATCTNTAATGCTTCCGTTGGATACAAAAGCCCCGGATTTTNTGCTNTNTAACTGTGNTGATCAATCTCAAAACTCTTTAGATCAAGTCAAGGGA
The DNA here is from genome assembly GCA_002711215.1 of Flavobacteriaceae bacterium. GTDB lineage: Bacteria > Bacteroidota > Bacteroidia > Flavobacteriales > Flavobacteriaceae > UBA8316. Next base: position 59,273 of record PAHA01000014.1, on the reverse strand, counting down.
ACATCCGGTACATTGNTGATATTCATGTGCAATCATTGTCCCTATGTGCTCCATCTTCTTGATAAAATAGTAGAAATGAGCAACCAAATTAGAGATTGGGGAATTAATACAGTTGCCATCTCTAGTAATGATGTAGAGCGTTACCCTGATGACAGCCCTGAGCTGATGAAGGAATTGGCAATTGAAAAAGCTTTCAAATTCCCTTATTTATATGACGAAACTCAAGAGATTGCCATGGCTTACAATGCGGCTTGTACCCCAGACTTTTATCTTTTCGATGACAATCTAAAACTTGTATATCGTGGGAGGTTTGACGACGCGAGACCCAAAAACGGAAACCCTGTAACGGGATATGATTTAATGCAAGCTTGTAAGAATTTACAAAAAGGGATCGAACAAAACAAAAAACAGATACCCAGCTTAGGTTGTGGAATTAAATGGAAAAAAGGTAATTTACCCAAAGGATTTTCTAACTAAAATCTACCAACTCTACTTCAAAAATTAATATTGTATCTGGTGGAATAACTTCTCCAGCACCCCTTGATCCATAAGCAAGATCACTTGGAATAACCAGTGTTGCTGCTGACCCTTTCTTCAGTAACGCAATCCCTTCGTCCCAGCCTTTGATAACTCTTTTTTGACCTAAGGGAAAACTTATTGGTTCATTCCTTTGGTAAGAGGAATCGAAAACAGTTCCATCAAGCATCATTCCCCTGTAATGAACAGAAACATTACTTCCTTTAGTAGGCTTTACACCGACACCCTCGCGCGTAATTTTATAATACAGTCCACTGGTGGTTTTTTGCATTCCTTCGATTAAATCCTTCATTTCCTTTTCGACAGCCTCTTGTGAGGCTTTTATCTTGGAATCTTTTTCATTTATAAATACATGAAAGGCAGCGACTGCATCCCAAGCCTCTGCATTAGCTCCGATTCTCTCAATGGTTATATTTTTAATTATATCCTCCTGTGAAACGGAATCAACAACCTCTTGGCCTTCAACNAATTGACCGAAAACAGTGTGCTTACCGTCTAACCAAGGTGTGGCAATATGTGTAATAAAAAATTGACTTCCATTGGAACCAGGTCCAGCATTGGCCATTGATAAAATTCCTGGACGATCGTGTTTTAACTCTGGATGAAACTCNTCATCAAAATTATATCCAGGACCTCCGNCTCCAGTCCCCTNAGGNCATCCCCCCTGAATCATAAAATCTGNAATTACACGATGAAACTTNAGACCATCATAGTANGGTGNCCCTTTTGCGCTAANATCATTTTCTATTAATCCTTCGGCAAGACCAACAAAATTTCCAACGGTACCCGGTGTTTTGTCATAAGTGAGTTGAACCTTAATATTTCCTTTATCTGTTTTGAAAATGGCAAAAATACCTTCNTGCATNNTTTTGGATTTAAATTTTGGCGAAGNTAAGAATAGTTNNTAAAAAAGTGNNGATTTGGANTAATTTCCAACTTCACTTATAAATTTGAGTCNAAAAAGACGTAANTCNTCATCNTCNTANTCNCCATCAAACTCATNTGAGGCCAATACCAAGTCATCAGATTCAGCCTCCATAAAGTAANCNTTTAACTCATCAATTTGATCCTCATCAAATATTTCATTNATCCAATATTGAATATCGAGTTTTGTTCCTGAAAAAACTATNGTTTCCATTTCAGAAATCAATTNAGNCATTTCCATNCCCTTGGCNAACGCAATATCATCAAGAGATAATTTTCGATCTATNCTCTGTATCAAGTANAGTTTCAAACTNGANTTTGCCCCAGTGCTTTTGATAATTAAGTCATNAGGGCGAGNGAGCTGATTNTCNTCAACATATTTCNTAATCAACTCAATAAACTTAGCTCCATAGCGCTTNGCTTTTCCCTCCCCTACACCATTAATTTGATTNAGTTCTTGGATNGTAATCGGATATTTTAAAGCCATATCCTCCAGAGAATATTCCTGAAAAACGGCAAAAGGGGGGACATATTCCTCTCGTGCTACTTGTTTTCTCAGAGATCGCAATAANCCCATTAATACCNNATCGCTANTAGCTTGAGATTTATTNATAATAAAATNGGATNCGCTCNATTNATAGTCATGGTCTGCAGTAATTAGAAAAGAATCAGGGTTTTTCAAAAAAAGTTTGNCTTTTTCTGTAACCNTTATAATACCGTAGGTNTCAATTTCCTTCNTAAAATAACCTCCAATAAGAGCCTGTCTCAACAATGCCATCCAAAATTTCGAGTCCTTTTCNATTCCTACACCAAAAAAGGNTTTTTCATGAGTTTTGTGGGACAATATCAAAGCATTTTTAGNCCCTANTAATGTCTTTACAATTTCTTTTGACTTATATTTTTCTTTAGTATCCAATACTATNTGAATCAAAATTTCAAGCTCTTGNCNNGCTTCACTCTNAGNTTTGGGAAANCGCATATTATCATCCATATCTGCTCCTTCTCCATTTTCAGAATCAAAATGCTCTCCNAAATAATGTAATATNAATTTTCTTCNGGAGATNGATGTTTCNGCGTAAGCAACCATTTCGTTAAGTAATGCAAAACCCACCTCTTGTTCTGCTAATGGTTTTCCAGACATNAATTTCTCCAACTTTTCGATGTCTTTGGGGGCATAAAAAGCCAAACAATGACCTTCNCCACCNTCTCTNCCAGCGCGTCCTGTNTCTTGATAATAACTTTCTATACTTTTTGGAGTATCATGGTGAATTACAAATCTAACGTCTGGTTTATCGATACCCATNCCAAAAGCTATAGTAGCGACAATCACATCGCAATCTTCNTTNAGAAACATATCTTGATTTCTGACACGAGNTTTTGAATCTAAACCTGCATGGTAAGGTAAAGCTTTAACCCCATTAACCNTTAANACCTCTGCCAATTCTTCTACTCTTTTTCTGGAGAGACAATAAACNATNCCCGACTTGCCAAAATTACTCTTAANAAATTTTATAATTTCAGTATCAACTTNATCTGTCTTTGNCCTTACTTCATANTATAAGTTNGGGCGATTAAATGANGATTTAAATACTTTGGCATNAATAATCCTTAAGTTTTTTAGAATATCCTCTTGCACTTTTGGNGTNGCAGTAGCNGTCAAAGCTATAANNGGTATTTTTTGACCTATTTGATCTAAAATANTTCTNANATTCCTNTATTCAGGTCTAAAATCGTGACCCCACTCAGAGATACAATGTGCTTCATCAACCGCTAAAAACGATANGNTAATNNCTTTAAAAAAATCAATGGTTTCTTTTTTTGCCANGGACTCAGGAGCCACANATAATAATTTGGTCACACCATTAATCAAATCTTGTTTTACTTNAATANTGTCGGTTTTATTTTGNGAGGAATTCAAGACATGCGCAACCCCGTCGTTATCAGAAATACCTCNNATGGTATCCACTTGATTTTTCATCAGAGCAATCAATGGANAAACCACCAACGCNGTTCCCTCGCTAATNAATGCAGGNAATTGATAACACATTGATTTACCGCCNCCTGTAGGCATTATTACAAANGTATCNNNACCANTAAGCAAATTCTCAATTACAGGCTCTTGCAGGCCTTTAAAATTTGAAAAACCGAAAAATTGCTTTAAAGATTTTTTTAAATCCTTTTGTTTCTCCAATGCGAGAGCTTTAATTTTAAAAATTAGCTAAATTTGTATTTACAATATAGGTTTTTTAAAAAAAAAAAAGCTAGTCAAAAAACACAAATTGAGCGAAACCTCAAACCTTTCTAAAATTGCTCGAAATATTATAAGTCTTGAGACCCAATCTCTGGTATCATTNAGAAACTCAATAGNTCAGAACTTTGANAAAGTNGCTCANTTNATTCACAAATCNAATGGTAAAGTTGTGGTAACTGGAGTGGGTAAAAGTGGAATAGTTGCCATGAAGATCGCTGCAACCTTAAGTTCTACTGGCACNCCCTCTATTTATCTTCATGCTGCGGATGCAACTCATGGAGATNTGGGAATGATTGAAAAAAATGATATAGTCATTGGAATTTCCAAAAGCGGTAATTCTCGAGAGATNAAAGACTTGATTCCCTACCTCAAAAANAATGAGAATGTCCTAATAGGAATGACTGCNAACTCCNCTTCNTTTTTGGCCAAACAATCAGAATATCTACTTTTTACTCCAGTTGATAAAGAGGCCTGCCCCAATGATTTAGCCCCTACTGTAAGTACAACNGTTCAAATGGTTATGGGAGATGCTCTAGCNNTGGCGCTGATGGAGTTGAANGGNTTTAAATCGGAGGACTTTGCCCAACTTCATCCTTCNGGANNNTTAGGTAAAAAATTACATCTTAAAGTGTCTGATTTACTTGACCACTCTATNATCCCGAAAGTAACAAATGATGCCAGCTTAAAAGATGTGATTTACGAAATTTCTGATAANAGATTAGGGGCGACNATAGTTGAAGATAATCGTAAAATTTCAGGATTAGTAACAGATGGAGACATCAGAAGNGTGCTTCAAATAAATGATAATATTAGCGGATTNAAAGCTTCAGATGTAATGACAAAAAAACCCATNTGTATATATGAGAATATGTTAGCATATGATGCAATCAAATTAATGCAAAATAAAAAAATAAATCATTTGGTCGTGGTGGATGAGNAAGGATTTTATATTGGTATTGTNCATGTTTTAGAATTTATCAAAGANGGATTANATGNATAAAAATCCNAACGAAATGTCTTTTTTGGACCACCTAGAGGAACTCCGTTGGCATCTTATACGCTCCTGTTTGGCNATTNTTATTTTAGCCTCTTTAGCTTTNATAGCAAAAGACTTTATTTTTGACACCATCATATTTGGTCCTAAAAAAATNGANTTTCCNACCTACAANTGGTTTTGNCATCTNTCTGAAAACTTTGGACAGGGAGACAGTTTTTGCATCNGCGAAATGCCCTTTAGAATCCAAAGTCGGACAGTGGCAGGCCAATTNTCNGCCCACTTATGGACTTCCATTTTGGCAGGCTTTATAGTTGCTTTTCCCTATGTGNTTTTTGAATTTTGGAAGTTTGTAAGTCCAGGTCTACNCGAAAATGAAAGAAAAAACNCAAGAGGTTTTATTTTTATTTCTTCNCTACTTTTCTTTTTCGGAGTAATTTTTGGTTATTANATTGTCACTCCACTATCANTCAACTTTCTNGGAAANTACANTGTTAGTGNAGAAGTTTTTAATGATTTTGATCTAAGTAGTTATATTGGATTATTGAGAGCCTCTGTTNTAGCAAGCGGGCTTATTTTTGAACTCCCAATAATCATTTACTTCCTTACCAAAGTGGGNATCGTTACACCCAAATTTTTGAGTAAAAATAGAAAATTTGCGCTAGTNATTGTATTGAGTTTATCTGCCATCATTACTCCNCCTGATATTGTAAGTCAAATCATTGTAAGTATNCCCCTTCTGATATTGTATGAAGTAAGTATNTTTATATCTAAATTNACTTATANANGNTTGGAAAAAGAAATGCAANAAACNTCTTCCAAATAATGATATTAAGTGCNCAAAATATTAAAAAGTCCTACAANGGCAGAAAAGTNGTAAANGGGATTTCAATTTCNGTAGAACAGGGAGAAATTGTAGGGCTCTTGGGACCCAACGGTGCNGGTAAAACCACCTCTTTTTACATGATTGTAGGGCTCATCAANTCTCAAGGCGGAAGGATACTCCTCGACAGTGTTGATATTACCTCCTACCCCATGTACAAAAGAGCGCAAAATGGTATCGGCTATTTGGCGCAAGAGGCCTCTGTTTTTAGAAAACTCAGTGTAGAGGATAATATTTTGAGTGTTNTACAATTGAGTAAACTCTCCAAAACTGAACAAAAAGAAAAGTTGGAAGGTTTACTTAAAGAGTTTGGNTTGACCCATATTCGGAAAAGCCGNGGAGACCTTCTTTCTGGNGGAGAAAGAAGACGAACNGAAATTGCTAGAGCATTAGCTACTGATCCAAAATTTNTTCTACTCGATGAACCATTTGCTGGAGTTGANCCTGTTGCTGTTGANGACATTCAAAAAATCGTTGCCCATCTTAAGAAAAAAAATATNGGCATCTTGATTACCGATCACAACGTTCANGAAACCCTTGCCATTACNGATAAAACCTACTTGATGTTTGAAGGAAGCATTCTCAAAGCTGGAAAACCNGAAGAATTGGCGAAAGANGNNATGGTTAGNAAGGTATATCTNGGTAAAAACTTTGAANTANGAAAAAAGAAAGTGACTTTTTGATTTACTTCGGTAAATCAATTTAAGTCCGAAGTAAAACCAAAAAACNTTAAATNGCCNNNNTAGGNNATTTNCNNAATTACCAATGATCANAATTCANAATTGCTAAATTGACTNATTCAAANATNATTTGCTTACNNAANAANNAAGNNTNTGGCTNGAAATCCTAATCATCAATCTCAACTAAATCTTTTAACAAGNTANANNTNATATATTTGGTNACTANNANTTCATNANGAAAANATATGGNNAATNGCTTNNCNACATTTACTCNAAAANCTATTTTTTNAAACTCANNAGTNTTCNTNTAACAAGATAATAAATNTATTAAANATAANGNAGATCNTCTTTNGNATCNTTATGNATGGTATGTATTCGTTTTTTGTATNNNNGCTACTNNAGAAAAACTNTGATCAAAATCCTATTCTTNGAATGCTATTTTTAAGNAGATTTAGGAACAAATANACCAAGACCACCAGACTAATACCACCTGGTCCAAAAAAGACAAGGAAAAANAGTGAAATAACAATTAATAATATTCTTAACAANAAATCAACTGTACCTGTTTTTANAGATTTAAAGGAAAACANTTCAAAATTGGTATTCATCANAATGACAAAAAGAACGGTCAGCAATATCAACCCNGGGTTGGAGATAGCNACTGGTTTTAAAAAAGAAAAAGCAGGNAGCTTCATTAATAGGGGAAGTCCNCCAAAAAACATAGCCGTCGCTGGGGTAGGNAAACCTAGGAAATGATTTTTTTTGGAACCATTAATGTTAAATCGCGCAAGCCTAAATGCTGCTCCCAAAGGGATCAAAAATCCAATAAAAACCCATGGAATAAATTCTACTATGGCATTTAGCGGCCAGCCGATCGCAATTTCTAAGGGCTTATTTCCTGCCATTACAAAAAGTTGTGCCAATATAATTCCTGGAGCTACTCCACAGGTAACCATATCTGCCATTGAGTCCAGTTGAACTCCTAATATACTCTCAACTTTTAATAAGCGAGCAAATATACCATCCCAAACGTCAAAAAAAACACCTGCCAATAGAAAAATAAAGGCAGTTTCAAATTGAAAGATATAGGCAAAATAAATTGAAAAGCAACCCGATAAAAGGTTTAATGAAGTGAAAAGATGCGGAACTGATTTTTTAATCATTAGCTTTGTAAAACTAATTAGAAATTCAAAATTTAGCAAATTAAACTTTGATCCACAAAGAAAAAATAAGCAGACATAAATTCAATGATTTTTTATAAAAACCCCTTGCTATTGTCTGTTTTTTCTGGAGTATTACTTCTGCTATCCTGGCCTGTTCATGGTTTTTCGATGCTAATTTTTTTCAGTTTAATTCCTCTTTTTTTTGTTGAAGTTCTCATTTCAAAAACTACTGCTAAACAAAAAAAATTAAAACTATTTACTCACTTTTACCTAGCGTTTTTCATATGGAATCTTGGCACTACATGGTGGATTGTCAACTCCTCTGTGTTTGGGATGGTCTTTGCAATTCTTTGTAATACGCTATTTTACACCCTATTGATGATGCTTTTCCACTGGTCCAAAAAAAGACTCCCGCTTAGGACTGCTTACATATTTTTAGTTACCCTCTGGATTACATTTGAAAAATTTCACTTGGAATGGGAGTTTTCATGGCCTTGGTTAAACCTTGGAAATGTTTTTTCAGAGGATATTCATTGGATTCAATGGTACGAATACACAGGTACTTTTGGAGGCAGTCTTTGGGTTTTGTTAATTAATATTGGTCTTTTTGAAGTTCTCAAAAAAAATAAGCCCAGCCTAAAAAATTCAGTTTGGATAAAAAAATTAAGTCCTTGGTTAATTGCAATCGCAATTCCAATAACCGTTTCATTAATTATATTCAAGAGTAAAAAAGCAATAACCCCTTCAATAGAAGTTTTGCTACTTCAGCCCAACATAGATCCTTATGAGGAGAAATACGAAAGGGAAAATGCTTACTACTTTGATTTAATGGCCAGTATGACCAAGGAACAAATCACTAATCAAACTCGTTATATCATCGCACCAGAGACGTATTTTGGAGAAGGATTGGGGGCGTCACTGGATGAGTTTACCTCCACTCTACTTCATCACAGATTGGATTCTCTATTACAAGAGCACCAAAAAATACAATTGATAGCAGGAATACAATCATTTAATATATACAGAACCGATAGTTCACCTACCCAAACAGCAAATTTTATTCGCAAAGGAATTTGGGTAGATTTCTACAACTCCGCCCTAAAAATGGAATACAATGAGAAAACTGAATTTTATCACAAGTCAAAACTAGTTGTAGGTGTGGAAAATATGCCCTATAAAAGATTTTTTAGACCTCTTTTAGGGGAATTTCTTCTCGATCTTGGAGGGACTGTTTCAAGTAGAGCTACACAAAATTACAGGAGTGTTTTTGAACACCAAAAAACCAGCCTTAAAGTGGGTCCCGTCATTTGTTATGAATCTATTTACGGGGAGTTTGTCACAGAATACGCTAGAAATGGAGCTCATTTTTTCACGATCATCACCAATGATGGTTGGTGGGGAAATACGGCGGGCCATAAACAACTTTTGAGCTATGCTCGCTTGAGAGCCATTGAAAACCGTAGGGATATTGTTAGAAGTGCCAACACAGGTATTTCGGCAATCATCAATGGCAAAGGAGAAATTACTGATAAAATACCCTATAATTCAAGGGGGGTGTTAAAAGGAAAATTTGCCCCTCAAGATAGGATTACATTCTACGCGAAATATGGAGATTACATTGCTCGTTGGTCTGGGTTTATTTCAGTTCTGTTTTTTTTAATTGCAGTTACTGGGAGGCTCAAGAAGCGTAATTGATCCTCTGGTGATTTTAAACCTCTGTCAGTAATTTCTTTCAAAAAAAATTTTAATCCCAATCATTGAGGTAGGCTATTTTCTTTTAAGAGGCTTAACTTTTTAACGATAATTTTAAACTGTAGTGGCCTGATATCAAAGTATTTTCAGTTTTTAATGATAAGAATTATTGTTGTCTATTGATTCCTGCCTCAGTAATTTATTATTAGTATTTTTGTTACTGTAAATAAATCCTGATTAAGGAATTAACACCTTACTATACTTCTTGGTAATGAAAGAATGGAATAGACATATATGAACCGGTTTAAACTTTACACTAAAACAGGAGATGACGGAACTACTGGTTTACTTTCAGGTAAGCGAGTAAGCAAGCATCATGTTAGAATAAAAGCATACGGTACAGTAGATGAACTAAACACTTGGGTAGGTATGGTCAGAAACTTCGAAATCGATAAAAATACAGAAAATACGTTGATAAAAATTCAAACTGAGTTAATGATAGTTGCCGCACAATTGGCTGATGACAATATTTCAAATACATCAAGATTAGTCAATACGCTCCAACCTATCACTCAGAGCAATATTAAATACCTAGAGGGGCAAATTGATTTAATCAATGGTGAACTCCCTGAATTGAAAAATTTTGTAATTCCAGGTGGACATATCATTGTTTCTTACTCACATTTAGCTCGATGTACCTGTAGAAGGGCAGAAAGACTCATAACAGAATTGAATCAAATAGAAAGTGTTCCAGAAATAATTATCGCCTATATTAACAGACTTTCTGATTTCCTTTTCATATTGGCAAGAAAATTATCGAAGGATCATGAAGTAAAGGAAATAATATGGAGAGCTCAAAAAAAGTAAGTCTCCCTCTTGTCTAGTTCCATTAAAAATCTATTTTTGCAAAAAATTGTTACTCATGTATTGGACGTTAGAACTTGCCTCATATCTCAGCGATGCCCCTTGGCCAGCGACCAAAGACGAATTAATTGACTTTTCAATTCGCACTGGAGCTCCCCTAGAAGTAGTTGAAAACCTCCAGTCAATGGAGGACGAAGAAGATGTTTATGAGTCTATTGAGGAAATTTGGCCCGATTTTCCAACCGAAGAGGATTATCTCTGGAATGAGGATGAATACTGATCTTAAAAAATCAAAAAAAAAAGTCTCAGTAGAGGCTTTTTTTTTTTTTAATTTTATTGAGATTTAAAACTAAAGAATGAGCCTATTAAATTCCGTTTTAAAAGTTTTTGTTGGGGATAAGACCAAAAAAGATTTGGCAAAAATCTTACCTCTTATCGATGAAATTAACTTCCATTTTAACTCCTTCAAAAACCTGAGTAATGACGAACTTAGAAATAAAACCCTAACATTTAAAGATAAACTTAAATCAGATTTGAGGGAGGTGAATCAAGAAATCCAAAACATCAAATCTGAAATTGAAAAAATTGAGGATATTGACCAAAAAGAAGCTTTGTATCAGCAGGTTGACGATTTGACTACAGATAGTGAAAAGATAATCGCCAAAACTTTAGATGAAATTCTACCCGAAGCATTTGCAATTGTTAAAGAAACTGCACGAAGGTTTGTTGAAAATAGATCAATATCAGTGACTGCAAACGAATTTGATCGACAATTATCACAAATCAAAAGTTATGTCAATTTAGAGGGTGACTATGCTGTTTGGTCCAATGCTTGGGATGCCGCCGGTAAACCCATCGTTTGGGATATGATTCATTACGATGTACAATTAATCGGAGGTATTGTATTGCATCAGGGTAAAATTGCAGAAATGCAAACAGGNGAGGGTAAAACATTGGTGGCAACNCTCCCCGTTTATTTAAATGCCTTAACTGGAAAAGGGGTACANCTNGTAACAGTAAANGANTACTTAGCNAAAAGAGACAGTGCATGGATGGGCCCATTGTTTGAATTTCATGGCATGAGTGTGGATTGTATAGATTATNACAAACCCAACAGTCCCGAAAGAAGAAAAGCCTATTTATCAGATATTACNTATGGAACCAATAATGAATTTGGTTTTGACTATTTAAGGGATAACATGGCTCANTCTGAAGCAGATTTGGTACAACCCAAACACCATTATGCAATAGTTGATGAGGTNGANTCAGTTTTAATTGATGATGCCNGAACTCCATTGATTATNTCAGGACCTACACCNGAAGGAGATAGACATGAATTTGATCTACTCAAACCAAAGGTNTCGTCATTGGTAACCCAACAAAGNACTTTCCTNAACAATGTTCTAGNAGAAACTAAAAAGAAAATCCATGAGGGNGACACTAAAGAAGGTGGATTCNTATTGTTGAGAGTGTTTAGAGGTCTTCCAAAAAANAAAAATTTAATAAAATTTTTAAGTCAAGAAGGNGTAAAACAGCTTCTNCAAAAGACTGAAAATTTCTACATGCAAGANAANAATAGGGAAATGCCNAAAGTTGATGCTGAATTGTACTTTACTATTGATGAGAAAACCAACCAAGTTGAGCTCACCGATAAAGGNATTGAAACATTNTCCAGCGAAANCGAGGACAAAAACTTTTTTGTACTACCNGATATTGGCGGTGAAATNGCAAAAATCGAGAGTCAAGAGCTAGNACCNAAAGANGAAGCTGTTCTCAAAGAAAAACTTTTTCAAGATTTTAGTGNAAAGGGGGAACGNATTCACTCCATGAACCAACTTTTCAAAGCNTANACCCTATTTGAGAAAGANATAGAGTATGTTGTAATGGANAACAAGGTNATGATCGTCGACGAGCAAACGGGGAGGATTATGGAGGGTAGAAGATATTCTGACGGCCTTCATCAAGCAATTGAAGCTAAGGAAAATGTAAAGATAGAAGCAGCAACACAAACTTTTGCCACCATTACACTNCAAAACTATTTCAGAATGTATGAAAAGTTGGCAGGTATGACAGGTACTGCCATTACTGAAGCCGGTGAGTTCTGGGAAATATACAAGCTNGATGTNATTGAAATTCCAACCAATAGACCTATTGCNCGTANGGACAGAGATGACTTGATNTACAAAACAAAACGNGAGAAATACAATGCTGTGATTGATGAGGTGACCAACTTATCCAAAGCAAGCAGACCNGTGCTNATTGGAACAACTTCTGTTGAGATNTCTGAATTGTTGAGCAAAATGNTNCATATTAGAAAGGTTCATCACAATGTATTAAATGCAAAGTTGCACAAAAAAGAGGCNGATGTAGTAGCAGAGGCGGGAAACCCNGGAATTGTAACCATTGCCACCAACATGGCNGGAAGGGGGACTGANATCAAGCTTTCTGATGTGGTAAAANAAGCGGGTGGGCTTGCCATCATCGGAACTGAACGTCACGANTCGCGNAGGGTTGACCGACAGTTAAGAGGACGATCTGGAAGACAGGGTGATNCTGGTAGTTCACAGTTTTATGTTTCACTAGAGGATAATCTGATGCGNTTATTTGGATCTGACCGTGTGGCAAAAGTTATGGACAGAATGGGNTTGGAAGAAGGCGAAGTAATCCAACACTCTATGATGACTAANTCTATTGANAGAGCGCAGAAAAAAGTCGAAGAAAACAACTTTGGTATTCGAAAGCGTCTTNTNGAATATGACGATGTGATGAANGCACAACGGGAGGTNATCTATAAAAGAAGAAAACATGCCTTAAGTGGNGANAGAATCAAANTTGATATAGCCAATATCTTATATGACACTTGTGANGAAATTGTTTTNTCAAATAAAGCATCCAATGATTNTAAAAATTTTGAATTTGAAATCATCAGTAATTTCTCTATNACNTCCCCAATTGATGAGGAGNCTTTTAAAAATANTGACGAAAATAANATCATCAACCAAATTTACGATTTGCTTGTTGAACATTACAGTAATAAGATTGCTNCAAATGCTGCCNTAGCGTTTCCTGTGATTAAAGAGGTTTATGAGCGNCCAGGTAACACCTTTGAGAGAATTGTAGTGCCATTTACCGATGGAGTCAAAACTNTNAAAGTGGTAACTGACCTAAAAAAAGCTTATGAGAGCCAAGGAAAATATTTGGTTCAAGACTTNGAAAGGAACATTACTTTGGCATTNATAGACGAGGNATGGAAAACNCATCTTCGTAAAATGGATGAACTCAAACAATCTGTTCAATTGGCCGTACACGANCAAAAAGACCCTCTTTTGATTTACAAATTTGAGGCTTTTGAACTCTTCAAATCCATGATCAACAATTTAAATANAGAAGTACTTTCCTTCCTTTTCAAAGGAGGNCTTCCTAGTCAAAGTGATACCNAAATACAAGAGGCCAAAAGNAGACCTTCCTCCTCAAANGGTTACAAAACTTCAAAAGATGAGGTNCTCAACACTGATGAAATGGCACAAAAAAACCTTAGTNTTGGTGCTGGTGCAGGGGTTGGNCAAAGAAATCCAGTGGAGACCATCGTGAGGGAGCGTCCAAAAATAGGCAGGAATGAAAAGGTTGTNATTCGAAGCATTAGTACTGGNGAAACCAAAACTGTCAAATTTAAGCAAGCGGAACCTCTAATTAATAAAGGAGAGTGGGTAATCNATTATTAATTTTATAAATCATATAATACAATCTANAGTNGATGGAAATTTATGCAAANGTTTTGTTNTGGGTAGTCCCCTTATTTTTAATCATGGTCGTTNNCGANATTGCCTACGGACATTTTACNGGTAAGCAAACTNACNCCCTNATGGATACCCTTTCCAGTCTNAGCTCTGGAATGACAAATATTNTNAAGNATNTTNTGGGATTGGTGGTGGTTATNGTCTCNTACCCCTTTTTACTTGAAAATCTTTCNCTAACTACTTTAAAAAGCACTTTNTCATTNTACATTGTTGCATTTATTTGTATTGATTTTGCAAGTTACTGGAGTCACCGATTGAATCACAAAATCAACATCTTTTGGAACCAACATGTCATCCACCACAGTAGTGAGGAATTCAATTTGGCTTGTGCCTTGAGACAAAGCTTTTCAGATTTNCTNGGATACACTGCTCTTTTCCTNATTCCTGCTGCTATTTTGGGAGTTCCCNAAAAAGTCATCANNATATTGGCACCCCTTCATTTATTCGGGCAATTCTGGTACCATACCCAACACATAGGNAAACTTGGAATCTTAGAGTATTTTTTAGTAACCCCCTCACAACACCGTGTTCACCACGCCATTAACCCCNTTTATATAGATAAAAATTTNGCCGCCATTTTTTGTGTTTGGGACCGTTGGTTTGGAACTTTTCAGGAGGAACTTGAGGAAGANCCNCCTATTTATGGTGTTCTTAAACCTGTNNANACNTGGAANCCACTGATNATTAATTACCAACATTTGTNGAGAATGATACAAGATGCTTGGTATACCAAATCTTGGAAAGACAAATTAANACTTTGGTGGATGCCAACAGGCTACAGGCCAGCGGACGTCNCNGAAAAGTTTTCNAGAAAANAAATAAATACGCAAATNCCCATTAAGAAATATAATCCTGAAATAAGTTTTNTCCAAAAAGGATGGGCTATTTTTCAATGGTTGTGCATTACTNTACTTCTGCTATTTTTATTGTCTAATTTTGAATCCTTTAGCGCTTTTCAAGCACTAATTTTTGGGGGACTAATTCTGATCAGTATTTTTGGATTCACCTCCCTGATGGATGGTTACCAATGGTCTTATAATTTTGAACTCGGAAGGAATTTTATAGGATTGATTTTTTTTGTAATACCTATTCAAAGCAAATTTTATATATCCAATTTACCCACATTGTTTTATTTTGGATTAATTTACTTTTCACTCAGTATTATTGGATTGCAAATGCTAGGTCAAAATAAAGGGACCAACTCTCTAAATGGAGGATAAGAAAAAAGTACTGTTACTTGGCCCTGCATATCCTTATCGTGGGGGTATAGCCGACACCCAAAATTATTTGGGCCAAAATCTAAACTCATTGGGGCATGATATACAAATATACACTTTCACATCACAGTACCCAAAATGGCTTTTCCCAGGGAAATCCCAATTCAGCGATGAGAAGGCTCCAGACCTCATCCCCATCAAAAGAAAAATTCACAGTTATAATCCTTTAAATTGGTCTAAAGTAGCCAGATTGATCAATGAACAAAAACCTGATTGCGTAATTTTTAGATTCTGGACACCTTTCCTTGCGCCCTGTTGGCATGGGATTGCCCGAAGACTCAATACAAACATCAAAAAAATAAGTCTTGTTGACAATTGGATTCCCCATGAAACCAAATTTTGGGATAAAACATTAACAAAAATGTTTTCCAATCAGATGGATGGATTTGCCACTCTATCAAGTGCTGTGGCAAATCAAATTTCATATGAAAAACCCAATGTTCCTATTTGGAAAGGTTTTCATCCTATTGCCGATAATCTTCCTGCAATTATTTCCACAAAAGAAGCTCGTAAATCACTGGGCTGGCCCCTTGATAAAAAAATTGTTTTATTTTTTGGATTAATCAGAAAATANAAGGGACTGGATNTACTTATTNANGCATTTGTTCAAGCTCCTCTAAAAGTTTCAAATGTAATATTAGCCATTGTCGGAGAGGCTTATGAACCCGAGGATAAATACACTGATATCATCAAAAAATACAAACTCCAAGACCGTGTAATTTGTGATTTTAACTATGCCAATTCCCAAAAATCTAGCCTTGTATTTTGTGCGGCAGATGTTGTTGCTCAAACCTATATTAGCGCTACACAAAGCGGAGTAACCCCTCTAGCCTACCACTATAAAACTCCGCTTTTGGTATCAAACCTTCCTGGACTTAGCGTCCCCATTGTTGAAGATAGAACAGGAGTAATCACTGAAAACCATCCCAAAAAAATTGCTAAAAATTTAAATAAAATACTCCAAGGCCTTTCTAAATCAAATTTTAAATCTGCCTTTGAAAAAACACACGAAAAATATAGTTGGAGCACCTTTGGAAAATCCTTGATGAACTTTATAGATNANCTGTAAACAATCTAGTTATTNAAAATTTGTANATTTAAGAAAAANATCAAATGAGATATCCATACATCGTTATTATTTGTCTTTTGACTTTAAACTCATGCATAAAAAATATTGAAATATCAAAAAGNACATTACCCAATGTAGTTATTGTTTTTACTGACGATCAAGGTTATCAAGACTTGAGTGTTTTNGGATCTTCNACTATCCACACTGTTCATTTGGACNANATNNCAAAAGAAGGGCTAAAACTGACNAATTTTTATGCTGCTCAGGCGGTATGTTCAGCTTCAAGAGCAGCATTATTAACGGGTTGNTATCCNAATAGAATTGGTATTTCAGGGGCATTNTTCCCCCACCACGATGTAGGAATCAATCCANAAGAAACGACCATCGCTGAAATGCTCAAAGCCAAAGGTTACAAAACAGGGATTTTTGGAAAATGGCANTTNGGACATCACCCCAAATTTTTACCCAACAATCACGGTTTTGATGAATTCATGGGCNTTCCTTANTCNAATGACATGTGGCCAGTAGATTATGATGGAAACCAAGTNCCTCCNGATCATCATTTAGCCA
The DNA here is from genome assembly GCA_002711215.1 of Flavobacteriaceae bacterium. Taxonomy (GTDB): domain Bacteria; phylum Bacteroidota; class Bacteroidia; order Flavobacteriales; family Flavobacteriaceae; genus UBA8316. Next base: position 42,572 of record PAHA01000014.1, on the reverse strand, counting down.
AAAGCTACCCTCAACTCCCATTCTTCAAAGACTTNAATGTAATCAAAGAAATAAGAACACTTGAGCAACAAGGTCAATTAACNACNGAGCTTACCGAAGCTGCTGTAGATTTTATAGAAAGAAATAAAGANAATCCGTTCTTTCTCTATGTTCCTCACCCTATGCCCCACACCCCTATTGCAGTATCCAATAAATTTAAGGGNAAAAGTANGCAAGGGCTTTATGGGGATGTGATTATGGAAATTGATTGGTCTGTTGGNCAAATAATGAAAAAACTCAAAGAACACAATCTCCACGAAAATACCCTCATTATTTTCACAAGNGACAATGGCCCATGGTTGAGTTTTGGAAATCATGCAGGCAGCGCATTACCCTTAAGNGAGGGAAAAGGAACNGCATGGGAAGGGGGGCAAAGAGAACCATGTGTTNTTTACTACCCCAAAGGNATTAAAGGNGGAAGAACCATAGANACNCCAATGATGGCGATTGATATTNTGCCTACCATTGCCGAAATAACNGGGAGTGATCTGCCAGTAAATAAAATTGATGGAAAAAGTGCTTGGGACATATGGACTGGTAAAACCGANCAAAGCCAACACCTAGCTTTTTTCTTCTATTACAAAAAAAATGANTTACACGGAGTAAGNTACAANNATTGGAAGCTNTACTTTCCNCACACCTATAGNACNCTNAACGGTAAAGCCGGNGGNAAAGANGGTTATCAAGTCAAATACCAAATGAAAAAAATTGAAAAAATTGAACTCTACAATCTCAAANTAGATATAAGTGAGACNAATGACGTGGCATCAGAGTTCCCNGAGGTNGTTGAAAAAATAAAATATCTTGCCGATGAAATGCGAATNAAATTGGGAGATNAACTNTATGGAATANAAGGAACAGAAAATCGTTCTATAGGTAGACTTAATTAATTAATCATAAAAATGAAATCAATNTATATTCTATTGAGTTTGANATTGATGAATACCTGTAAAATAGNTGTACCTGAACCCGAAAATCGNTCTCAAGCTAATTGGTTTCTTGGCGATAATTATCAAAACAAGGCCAAAGCCTATTTTGCCTCAGGATGTTTCTGGTGCGTAGAATCGNTATATGAAAGCCTTAAAGGGGTTGAAGAAGCTTATTCTGGCTATGCTGGAGGGAAAACAAAAAATCCTAATTANTATCANGTAATGACGGGNAGAACNGGACATGCTGAAACAGTGGAAGTAATNTATGATCCNAATGAGATTGATTTTGCCACNTTGGTGGAGGTNTTTTTTGATTCCCATGACCCTACGCTACTCAATCAGCAAGGACCTGATCGTGGTACNCAATATCGCTCAGTAGCTTTTTACCAAAANGACNAAGAGAAAAAAATTATTGAAGACTATATCTCTAAATTCACTCAGTCAAAAGTTTANAATAAAGAGATAGTNACTGAGGTCAAACCNCTAATAGAGTTCTACTATGCCGAAAACTATCATCAGAACTATGAGAGGAATAACCCCAATGACTTGTATATATTAAATNTTTCTAAGCCTAGATTCAANAAATTTAAAGCAAANTCNCCTGAGCTAATAAAGGGAGNGCAACATTAAAAGTATACTTANNACTNNCCATTAAACCTCCTCCATATTAATATAAAAANTATCCCAACTATCGACCCAAAAATCATACCGGATAAAACATCCAATGGGTAGTGAACNCCTATATAAATTCNACTGTAAGCNACTANTAAGGCAANAAATAATAATAAAAAGGTTAATCTTCTGAATTTAANACCCANTACACCCGAAAAAAATACCGCTAGTGCAAAAGAATTAGAGGCGTGTCCNGAAAAATAACCGTAATATCCTCCACAGGTTGATTTAACAAGTCTGACCATACCCNCAAGAATAGGCTCATNACAAGGGCGCAAGCGTTCAAAACCGTTTTTAAATAGATTGGTTATTTGATCGGTAAGNAAAATGAGTAGCATNACAAAAAANATTAACATCAAAAAAGATCTAANGGATGTATGTTTAAAATACACNGCAGCNAAAACCAAATAAATGGAAATATTGGTCGCCTTATTTGTAATNAACAACCAAAACCAATCGAANTTTTNGGTCCCCATTTGATTGAGNAAAAGAAAAAATTGTTGATCTAATGCAATTAGCTCGTCCACGCTTTATTCAAAGTTTTCCATTTCCTTATCATAGAAATTAAATGCCATTTCAATAAGGTGGGTTGTTTGAGATTCCAATTCCTCTCTGTCCTCGTTTTCAAACTCCTCCATCCAGTGAACTTCATCATTGACTACATTGAGGAAAAAACGAGGATAATCAGTATGAGCAACAAAAATCGCTTCCTCCAATACTGAGCTATCAGCGATTAAAAACTTAGGTAAATCCATTATTAAAAGTTTGTTTGAGAGACTAATTTTTTTGTAAGATACTGAAATCTAAGTACCAATAACAGTGCCGAAAGTGTTAGTCCTATCAAAAGACCAATCCAAATTCCTGATGCCCCCCAATCGGTTTTTAACCCCAAAAAATAAGAAATGGGAAAACCAACGGTTCCGTATGATACGAATATTAAAAATGCTGGGATTTTGACATCCTGTATTCCTCTCAAAGCGCCAAGCACGACTGCTTGAATCCCGTCTGCTATCTGGAAAAAAGCAGCAATCAAAATTAAATTTGAAGCGATTTCAACTACTTCATATACATCATTGGAAATATTTGGTATTCTGCTATCTAGGTAGAGCCATGGTAATAGCTGGTGGGTGGCTATAAAAAACAGACAAAAAATAAAACTCATTAATATAATTAGTAAAAAGTTTGAGATGGCCAGCCTTCTTAAATCTATAATATCTCCTTTTCCCTTTTGATTCCCGACACGTATCATGGCGGTTACCCCCAACCCCAAAGCNACCATATAAGTCATAGAGGTTAGATTAAGNGCAATTTGATTGGCTGCTTGTGNATTTTTTCCCAAAAGTCCTGACATCCAAATTGCGGANGTAAAAAAAGTAACCTCAAAAAACATTTGAAGNGCAGANGGAANGCCCAGAGAAACAATTCTATTAAAAATNGATTTGTTTAATCTCACTNTAAAAAGTTTACGGTTATATCTTCTAAAACTCTTTTTTTTCTTTANATTGATGGNCATAAANAAGACCATTGCCCATCTTGAAATCAAAGTACCCAATGCCGCCCCTTCAACTCCCAATTCNGGAAAGCCATAAAGTCCAAATATCAATAGGTAGTTTAAAATCACATTGATTATATTNCCCAAAAGAGTTGCAAACATAGCNAAACGGGTCTGAAACANTCCCTCTGCAAATTGTCGAAGTCCTTGAAAGCCCACTAGAGGAACAAGGGATAGAGCTACCCAATAAAGATAAGGTTCTGCCAAAACGACTACCTCGGCAGGCTGATCCATTTGAGATAANAGGGGTTGGGCCCATAGAACCANNAANGCAAGCAGNAGTCCNAAACCAAAACACATAATCAATCCGTGAANAAANANATANCTAACTTTTTTATGATNATTGGCTCCAAAAGCTNCGGCAATCATGGGGGTTATGGCAGTAGAAAATCCAATCCCTAGAGACATGGCTACAAAAATAAAGCTATTACCAAGAGAGACGGCAGCCAATTCGGCAGGTCCCAATTGNCCTACCATGACATTATCAATCAGCTGNACGACGGTATGACCAAGCATCCCTAAAATAACGGGATAGGCCAATTTAAAATTCNTATTAAATTCTTTGGTATAGCTANTCAGCTTCATCAATATATTTACNAGANGTGAAAAAAATATTATTCAAGGCCAATTTGATCAGTGAGATAAACCAAAACTGTCATGGATGCTGCTCCTAACTCTAATTCTCTTTTATTGATTTGATCAAAAGTATCCANCTCTGAGTGGTGATGNATAAAATACCTTTGGGAGTCTGTTCTTAAACCCGCCAAAACTTTNACTTTTCCTCTAAGTTGATCCACATCTGNTCCACTTCCTTTTCGTTCAAAATTATTTATATNGTAAGGGTCAAAAAAAGTCTTCCATTTTGAAATTTTAAGGTAATACCTGTCATCAGTATCAAAGCTGAATCCTCTTGGAGTAAANCCTCCAGTATCAGATTCTAANGCCAAAATGTGTTGTTCTTTATTTTTTTTAACNCTTTCTGCATAANCGATCGCCCCTTTTAATCCATTTTCTTCATTANNAAATAATACNACCCTNATGGTATTTTTGGGTTTATAATCATCTTTACTTAGTAATCGCATNACTTCCATTGCCTGTACCACTCCAGCCCCATCNTCATGTGCACCATCACCCAAATCCCAAGAATCNAGATGAGCACCAACTAAGATTATTTTTTCTGGAGATTCACGTCCTTTGATTTGAGCGATNACATTGTAGGATTTGACNTCGGGATAGTTTTTACAATTTTGTNTTATAAANAATCTCAATTTGGGATTCAATGCAATCATAGAACTCAGTAANTGAGCNTGATTAGTACTTATCGCTGCTGCGGGNATGCGCTTACTGGTNGGTAAATNTCCNTAACTCATNNCACCAGTGTGCGGGTAATCATCTAGTCTAAAGTTNAATGANCGAANAATCACTGCTACAGCNCCGTATTTTGCAGCTTCAGCAGCACCNCTATANCTTTGATCAACAGCACCTTTATAAGCTTCATAAGCATTAACCAAATCGGCTTTCATGGAACGATTGAAGAAAACAATCTTNCCTTTTATTTTATCCTTACCCAATTTTGATAAATCATCAATACTTTTCACCTCAACCACATTCGCNCTTATACCTNTGGAAGGTGTNGCNATTGAACCTCCNAGGGCACAAATATTTACATTAATTGTATTTCCTGGACTTGATTCAATATTAGCATACTCAAAAGTNCCCCTGACCCATTTGGGAACCATTACCGGTTGTAACCATACAGAATCCAGTGGTAATGAATCAAGTTCTTCTGCGGACCATTTGATGGCACGCTCTAAATTCAAAGAACCNGACAAACGCCCTCCAATTTGATTGGTAAGGTGATCTAACCAATCGTAACTTTTTCCTTCAATAAGCGCCTGCAAAAAAATATTCTTGATTTTAGTTTTGTACTGTTCCTCATTTTGAGCTAACAGACAAACGGTCCCCAGTAAAAAAGTTATCAATTTTTTTTGGACCATAAATTAAGATTTNGGTTTGNANGCAAATTGTTGAATATCATACTCTGTTANNGGNTTTGAACCNAGAATCATTAATCTTTCAACAACATTTTTAAGTTCTCTNATATTACCTGTCCANGGGTAATTCATCAATTGATCAATAGCTCCTTTGGAAAANGATTTTGGNTCTAGTCCCTGTTCAGCTATCANATTTTTAATGAAATAATCTACNAATANAGGNATGTCTTTCTTTCTTTCTTTCAATGAGGGAACTTCGATCAGAATAACTGCCAATCGATGATATAGATCCTCACGGAATTTTCCTTNATCAATTTCTTTATTTAAATTTTTATTGGTAGCGGCAATTACGCGAACATCTACTTTTATATCTTTTTCCCCTCCTACTCTTTGAATCCTGTTTTCTTGTAGTGCTCTCAAAACTTTCGCTTGAGCCGCAAGACTCATATCAGCCACCTCATCCAAAAACAGAGTGCCTCCATTGGCGATTTCGAACTTCCCTGGACGATTTTTGATAGCAGAAGTAAAGGCCCCTTTAATATGACCAAACAGCTCNCTTTCAATNAATTCAGCAGGTATGGCAGCACAATTCACCTCNACAAANGGAGATTCAGAGCGATTACTTTTTTGATGTAAATGATGNGCCACCAACTCTTTTCCCGTTCCATTTTCACCNGTAATTAAGACCCTAGCATCNGTTGGAGCAACCTTTTCAATCAAACTATGGATTTCATCGATCTGCNCCGACACTCCNATCATCTGATGCTTTTTGGCAATTCTTTTCTTCAAGCTTTTNTTTTCTAAAACCAAGTTCTTNGTTTGTAAAGCATTTCTTACAGCTGTTAGTAAACGATTCAAATCTGGAGGTTTGGAGATAAAATCATAAGCTCCAGATTTCATTGACTCNACTGCGGTAGAAANATTTCCATGCCCGGTNAACATTATAAAAGGAACATTGATGCCGTTCTCTCTGGCTTTTTGCAAAACTTCAACCCCATCCATTTTGGGCATTTTNATATCACACAATACTAANTCAAAATCCTCNTTATTCAGTGTATTAAGTCCTAATTTTCCATCTTCACATTCGGTGATNAGATAGTCTTTATTTTCTTCTTCNAAAATTCGGATCAATACCCTTCTGATAGGCTCTTCGTCCTCAATCAATAAGATTTTTTTCATTTGGTCTNTNGAGTATTNTTCTTAAANGTAANNACTCTTTGAGGAAANGGGATCTCGATATTTAATTCNTTNAGCTTNTCAAAAATTTTAAACCTCAAATCACTTTTTACAANATTGGCCTCAAAACTTNTNTTCATAGAAAAGAAAAGCTGAAACATCAAAGCACTATCCCCATAATCATCGAATAGTAAAAAAGGTTCAGGATTTTTAAGCACCTTNGGGTGATTATTAGCTATCTCAATGACTTTTTGTTTGAATAATTCAATATTAGTATTGTAAGCCACTCCAANATTAATANACTCTTTAGTGAGCGTTCCATTTTCTGTCCAGTTGTAAAGAATAGATGTCAAAAATTTATGATTGGGNATGATTAAAACCTTATTGTCTCGAGTAACGGCTCTGGTGGTTCGTAACATAATATTTTCAACCTTACCAACTTGACCATCTACCTGTATGACATCTCCTACATGGACGGTTTGATCTGCCAAAATAGAAATTCCCGAAAAAACATCTTGAATCAAGGTTTGTAAGGCCAAACTAACACCNACNAAGAGTGCTGCTGATGCNGCAAAAATGGTGCTTACATTCACCCCTACATTATCCAACGTNATCAGAATTACGATCAAATAAACAAAATAGTTGAAAAAGGTGAAAATCCCTCTGAACTTCAACTTTGCGTCATTGTTCAAAGTCCTAAATAAAATACGNCTTAATAACTTTAGGATCAGGTAGGTCAGAAAAAAAACAGCAATGATGATCAAAATTGATTTTGGAGTAACAACAATGTCACTACCTATCTTAATCTGATAATTAAAAAAATCAATTATTTTTTGCATGCCATTAAATCAAGACTAAGATACTACAAAAACAAAACCCANCCTTATTTCTAAGGNTGGGAAAAAAATTGCTATGAAAAAGAAATACACTAAAGATTAGTGTNCNNCAAATATAAATATTTTTTCTTACATCAAATATTTTAAGCAAACATGTCCTTAACTTTTTCAAAAAATGATTTGTCAGATTTGTCTGGNTTAGGAGTAAAATTTTCATCTTCCAGCATTTTTTGAAAAAACTGCTTTTGTTCCTTGTTAAGAGTNTTNGGTGTCCAAACACTTACATGGACCAAAAGATCTCCCTTTCCATAACNGTTAATGTCNGNTATGCCTTTTCCTCTNAACCTTAAAGTTTTTCCAGATTGTATTCCAGATTCCAGTTTGATTCTAACTTTTCCTTCCAGTAAATTGATTTCTTTTGATACCCCCAATGCTGCTTCTGCAATACTGATGTACANATCAAAATGAAGGTGGTTGCCTTCACGAACAAAAGTATCATCGGGTTTCTCNTCAATCAATACCAATAANTCTCCAGAAATTCCATTGCCTGCNGCTTCGTTTCCTTTACCAGTAACCTTCAATTGCATTCCGTCCTCTACTCCAGCTGGAATTTTTATTGATACTGCCTCTTCATTCTCTACCATTCCNTTNGCATCAGTACCTGAAGGTCTATTAGATATGATTTGTCCNGTTCCNTTACACTTTGGACAAATTGATGCGCTTTGCATTCTCCCNAGNATTGTATTGGTTACCCGCATNACTTGTCCCCTNCCTTTACAGGTTCCACANGTCGTATAACTTACTCCAGAGGCTTGTACTTTCCTNCTGACCTTTACTTTCTTTTCNACTCCGTTGACGACNTCATGAAGGGTAAGCTGGACTCTNATTCTNAGATTGCTTCCTTTTCCTCTGGCTTGCGATTGACCAAATCCACCAAAATCTCCACCACCAAATGCGCTACCAAAAATATCTCCAAACTGACTGAAAATATCATCCATATTCATTCCAGATCCTCCTCCAAAGCCTCCCGACTCAAAAGCGGAATGACCATATTGATCATATTGGGACTTTTTTTTAGGGTTACTCAACACTTCATAAGCCTCCGCAGCTTTTTTAAAATTAGCCTCTGCTTNCTTNTCNCCAGGATTTTTATCAGGGTGGAATNCTATCGCTTTTTTGCGATAAGCCTTTTTTATTTCAGTTGCCGAAGCACCTTTTGATAAGCCTAATATTTCGTAAAAATCTTCTTTCATCTGATTTATTCTCCTACTACTACTTTTGGGAACCTGATAATCTTATCAGCCAACTGGTAACCCTTTTCNGTNACATCTATGATTTTCCCTTTTTGCGAGGGATCNGGACTTGGAATTAGGGTTATTGCCTCATGAATTTCAGCATCNAAAACATCTCCAACTNGGGTCTCAGTGANAATTAAACCATTGCTTTTTAGNATATCCCCTAGCTTGTTNTTGATTAAAACAAAGCCCTCAATTTGACCNTGCTGTTCTTTNGGTGTTTGGTCAACGGCTCTCTCAAAGTCATCCAAAATAGGAAGTAANGCACCAATTATNTCTTGGCCCGCAGTTTTAAAAAGCTCAATACGCTCCCTTGAAGTTCGCTTTTTGAAATTTTCAAACTCNGCAAATAGTCTTAANTATTTATCTTTTTCCTGATTAAGGTTTTCATTCAATANNTNCANNTGNTGGGAAAAATCTGCCTTNCTATTTTTTTTCTCAGNAGAAGGTTTTTTTGCCTTTNCTTTNGCNTTGGGTTTTGACGGTTGTTTTGCCATAATTNATATTTATTNNNTAATGTTCAAAATTNTTGCCAACTGGTTTTTTTTGCCAAAATGTCACCCTTTATTATTNAATATGTCCCTTAAAGCCTCNGATAAAAAANAATAATGAAATNTAAAACCTTTTGATAATATCAAATCCGNACTTATTTTTTGACTTCCTAAAATCAANATCGAACGTTCNCCCATAATAATTTTCATAAAAATAGCTGGAATATTNGGTAAGAAAACTGGTCGTTTTAACACCTTTCCTATTTCTTTCATTANAGCTCTTTGAGAAACAGGATTGGGAGCAACAGCATTAAAAATTCCCGCCCAACCTTCNTCNGCAGCNGTAATGAATAATCTGNATAAATCTTCAATATGAATCCAACTTTGCCACTGCTTTCCTGANGCGAATGACGTTCCCGAAAACAGTTTTACTGGAAGAGTTAGTTGGGACAATAANCCNCCACCTNTAGCNAAAACCAATCCAATTCTTAAAATGGATAAATGCTTTGTAAAACGGTTTAAGGCNTTTAATTCCCTTTCCCAAGCCAAAGTAACACTCTGTAAAAAATTTTCCTCTNATAAGGNNGTTTTTTCGTCATAAGTATACTCTAAGCTATTAGGATAGATTCCAATGGCAGCAGCGCAAACGATANTCATCATATTTAATTTTTGGAGTTCCATCTCATGTCTTAAAANTTTGGAACTCTTTANNCTGCTCTCAAAAATCTCCCTTTTATTTTTTGNAGTCCATGGTTTTGAAATACTAGCTCCAGCNAAATGAATGATTGTATCCACACCNTCAAAACATCGTCCATCAATTTCACCANTTCCNGGATTCCAATAAAATCCTTTTATTGTCTTTGAGTCAATTAATTTTTCCCTNCGNGTAGTTAAAAAATGAACTGGGATATTTCGTCTCTTAGCTNTAGCAATGGTATTCTTACCAATGAGACCAGTAGCACCAGTAATTAATAATTTCATTTGNAATTTTTGACAAAAATAAGCTAAACCAACTTTATGGCTCTCAACATTTCACGTTTTCCAGGAGGGCCCTCCAATCGCTCTACCGAAAATCCNACTTTTTCTAAATCCCTTCTCACTTGACCTTTGGCACAATAGCTGACCCAAATTCCTTCNNTTTTGAGTAAATTAAANCAAATTTNAAGGGCTTTTTTCTCCCACATCTCGGATTGTGCGNGATATCCAAAAGCATCATAAAAAAGNACATCAAAATTTTGTCCNAACTTCATNCCAAAAAAGTCTCCCTTTATCTTATGGAAGGAAAAATCAGANACTTTGTGAATTAAATTCCATTTTGAGTTATGTAATTGATCAAAAAAATNATGATACTGAGCTTCTGGAAGGNTATCTTTCANTTTNAGGTTTTCAATTTCATTNTTGTTGAGTGGGAACTTTTCAATAGATACATAATNAATAGAGAGTTGATGCTCCANAGAATAAATATAGCTGAGATATGCATTAAGGCCNGTACCCAATCCCATTTCAAAAATNTTTACCTCNTTGATNTTATTGTTTTCCAACCAATAACTCAATCCCTTNTTAATNTANACATAATCTGACTCCGTTAATGCTCCATGTCTAGAGTGATAGGTCTCGTTTAACTCATCAATAAAAATTGANGGAGACCCNTCCTTTGTGGTAAAAAATTTTTTTTNCATAAAATAGTATTNGNCATTGCCACTTAAAAATATTTCNCAAGATACTTACTCTACNTAGAANTTTTTTNANANTAAATAAATTAAGTCCAAATTATTGNGTTATATNTTAAAAAANTATNAGCAAAAGAAATTNTTAAAACTAAAAAAAGTAATTTTGAANNTATCATTAATCAAAAATGAGAATAGAAAAAGTTTCGACGTCTAAATTGTCATCTGTGNATTTTGAAAACCTGACNTTTGGTTCTGTTTTTTCTGANCACATGTTTGTATGCAAATACAAAGATGAAAAATGGCAGACTCCAGAAGTTNTNCCCTACCAACCTTTATCCTTTGAGCCNTCAATGAGTGTACTTCATTATGGGCAAGCTGTTTTTGANGGNATGAAAGCATACAAAGATGATCAGGGNAAAGTATGGCTTTTTCGACCCGATCAAAATTTCAAAAGGATTAACCGTTCGTCNGAGAGACTTCAAATTCCNGCATTTCCAAAAGATTATTTTTTTAGTGGATTAAAAACACTACTNGGTTTAGATAANGAATGGATCAAGCCTGGAATAGGAAACTCATTGTACATNCGTCCTTTCGTTTTTTCCAGTCAAGCAGGAGTGCANGCCTCCCCTTCCAAGGAGTACACTTTTATNATTATATGTTGTCCTGTTAAAGCNTANTATGGAGGTGAAGTAAATGTTTTGATTGCGGAGGAGTTCAGTAGAGCNGCTGATGGAGGNATAGGTTTTACCAAAGCAGCNGGGAACTATGCTGCACAATTCTATCCTACTGCCTTAGCACAAAAAAAAGGTTATCAACAAATTGTATGGACCGATGCNAAATCACATGAGTACCTTGAGGAGGCTGGAACCATGAATATTTTTTTTAGNATTNNTGANAAGCTNNTNACTGCNCCNACCAATGANCGTATNCTCGACGGTGTAACCCGAAAAAGTGTAATNCAAATTGCTCGNGATGCTGATATTGATGTGGAGGTACGTCCCATTAAAATTGCTGAAATAGTNCANGCTTCAAAAAANAAATCACTCAAAGAAATGTTTGGNAGTGGAACCGCTGTAGTNATAAATCCNATAAAAAGTTTTGGTTANAAGGGCACNAACTATAAACTNCCNAATTTAGAAAATCCCATTTCAAAGNTNNTGAANGACAAAATTATGTCCATTCAATACAATCTTANTNAAGATCCNTATGGATGGAGAATTTCAGNAGATTAANTTTTATCGAGTATTGAAGCAATATTTGGNTTAAAATAATTTGGNCCTTTNAGTATTTTACCNTCCTCACGANAAATTGGTNTNCCATCCGCCCCTANTTTACTCATATTNCTTCGTTGGATTTCCTCAAACACCTCTGTGATTTTGTGCTGCATTCCATGAGACAAAATAGTACCACATAAAATGTAAAGCATATCTCCCAATGCNTCTGCGACCTCCACAAGGTCATTATTTTGCGCCGCATCTAGATATTCTTCATTTTCNTCTTTCATTAGATTATANCTTAGAAGAATTTTTTGCTNAGAAATTTCTANGGTGGGAGAACTTGCAGATTCNATTCCNAANGCATGATGAAAATCCGCNACAGCATTTATTTCATTTTTTATCATTTGTAATTTTAATAGAANTTAAAGAAGGTCAATGTTTTTTTCTAATTTAGGCAAAAAATAAAAATGTTCAGTCAAGGACAACTCTGGTTTGCTCTATTTTTTATNATCNCTTTTGTTTCACTNATGATTTNTTCATANATGAAAGACTCCAAAAATCATAATTTNCATTATANAGGTAGCCTGAAAATTTTTATNGCATTTNTTTTTACTATCGGNATTCTTTTTCTNATTAAATACTTTACTCAAAANTCCTAANGCAAAANATGAAACAAGTTTTAATTGTTTTTATTGGNGGTGGTCTCGGTACAGTAATNCGATTTCTTATCAGTAAAATTTTGCCATATTCTGGAAAAGGCTTTCCATGGAGTACTTTTTGCACTAACATGGTCGGCTGCNTGATCATTGGGGTTTTAACAGGTTATTTTTTAANNAATAGTACTGAGAATCAACCNGAATATTTTCTTTTTGCAACNATTGGATTTTGCGGTGGTTTTACNACATTCTCTACTTTCGCCTACGAAANTTTTTCCTTACTTCGTTNTGGNGATTATAGTATNATTCTGATTTACAGTNTTTTAAGTTTTATTTCAGGTATTCTAATGGTTTATCTCGGAATNATACTTGAAAGGTATTTTTATTGATTTTTTGAATATTTCTTAAAATTTCCTNAAAAAATTATTATACCCCTATTATTTNGGGGGGGGTTGTTTTTAAAATAACAAAAATTAGTATTTGANCCNTATTANTTAGATNGTTNANATNCTANTAATATANATTTGAGAAAATATTAATTAAACACTATGTTAAATCTTTNACTAATTAACTCGACAACAGCAGTTGAAGTCAATGATGACTTCACAATGCTTTGGATCCTATTATCAGGTATTCTAGTATTTTTCATGCAAGCGGGATTNACGCTTGTTGAATCTGGTTTTACACGTTCTAAGAATGCAGTAAACATTGCAATGAAAAATATTTTAGATATTTCAGTAGGAACTATTTCTTATTGGGTCATCGGTTATGGACTGATGTATGGAGCTTCCAATGGTTGGATTGCTACATCAGGANTATTTTTTAATCCCGGAGATGGACCNCATGACGTATTCTTNCAGACAGTTTTNTGCGCAACTGCAGCAACTATTGTATCTGGAGCAATTGCAGGTAGAACTAAATANACTACCTATGTATTATTTACAATCTTNCTNACCGCAATCATTTATCCTATTTCTGGAGGATGGCAATGGAATGGCGATGGATGGTTAGCTAATCTAGGCTTCATCGATTTCGCNGGTTCNTCTATTGTTCATTCAGTTGGAGGCTGGGCTGCACTTGTTGGTGCTTGGATGGTTGGACCACGTCTNGGTAAATATGTNGACGGAAAATCAAATGTTATTCCAGGTCACAACCTNTTATTGGGTGCACTAGGTGTATTCATTCTTTGGNTAGGATGGTTTGGATTTAANGGCGGATCCCAATTGGCTTGGGGAGGCGACGATTCAGCTGCTGCTTCAGCGGTTGTNATGGTAACAAANATAGCTGCTGCTGCAGGNGCTNTAGGTGCAATGGCCACTACATGGTTAAAAGATGGAAAACCTAATTTGGGAATGACATTAAATGGTTGTATCGCAGGACTAGTAGCTATCACAGCAGGCTGTGGAAATATGACTTTTGGCGGAGGATTTCTTGCTGGACTTTTAGGTGGTGTTATAGTAGTTTTCTCTATTGAATTTATTGATAAAGTACTAAAGATTGATGATGCTGTTGGTGCGGCTTCTGCACACGGTGTTGTGGGTGCTTGGGGAACACTAGTAATCGGATTNTGGGGTGTCGACGGAGATGCTGGCATTGGATTATTNAATGGCGGCGGTGCAAGTCAATTTGGAATTCAAGCTATTGGCGTCCTTGCATATGGTGTATGGGCTACTGTGGCTGCACTTATTGGCTTTGGTATCCTCAAAAGNACTATTGGCCTAAGAGTATCNGAAGAAGTTGAAATCAAAGGTCTTGACGAATCTGAGCACGGAATCGGAGGATTCGAAGGCGGTGGATTTGAAGCATGGATCAAAGAAAANNCNAAATAGAATTTAATCACTACTTATAAANTATTAATTAAACACTATATATTATGAATTTTATTAAAAACACTATTTTATCATCCATAGCTATGATGGTTTGTTTTGCTGCCATTGCTCAGGAGGAAGAGGCCGAAGAGGCTCCAGCACCAACTTTTGCTGTAGCTGGATCAGTTGACACTTATTTTAGAAGCACCCAATGGGCACCTGGTACTTCATTTGCCAACTTACCAGGTTTTGCTATGGGTATGGCTAATATCATAATGTCGTACGAAGGAGAAAAATCAGGATTTGTTGCTGACCTAGTTTTNGGACCAAGAGGTGCTGATGCGGTNTTCAATTCNCCAATGATACCNGGTNCTAACGGCGATCCTCACTTTTACAGAAGTTCCAATATNGTAAANCAGNTNTATGCTTANTATAATGTNAGTGANTCGTTTACTTTAACTATGGGTAATTTCAATACCTTTTTGGGTTATGAAGTAATTTCTCCAGTAGCTAACTTTAACTATTCAACCTCATATATGTTTTCATATGGTCCATTTTCACACGCAGGTATTAAAGCAGATATCGCTGCAGGAGAAAATACATCAATTATGGTGGCTGTGTTGAATTCAACTGATATGACAGAAATGCAANATCTAACTNCTGNANNAGATATTGCTGNTTANATGTTTGGATTACAACTTGGTCTTTATGGACAATACATCAACTATTTNGGTGGTGGTGAAGNNGGTGTAAGNCAAATTGANTTTACTGGTGGTTTTGATTTATTCGATNANTTCTTCCTTGGAATAAATGCAACTAGCTACACTGATGACGCCAATAACGAGTTTTCAGGTNTNGCATTATACCCTCAGTANACNTTCTCAGACTCTTTTGCTCTTGGTNTAAGAGTAGAATCATTTACAGANAATGGATNTGNTCTTNNNGCTGATACTGATAATACNTCCTTTACNATCACTGGAAGCTTTACCTCAGGTAATTTTATNTTTAAGCCTGAGTTTAGANCAGATACAGCTGGTACGGNAATTTANCCTGATGGANCTGCAACTNTTNCTGATTCTCTATCATCATTCTTGATTGCTGCTATTTATGCATTCTAAATATTTAGAGATCTTTTAGCAGTTAATCGTAAATTGCTGATAACCAATCNAACCCCTCAGTGGAAATCCACTGAGGGGTTTTTTATTTTGTAAGTAAAATACTTTTAAATACCTTGAGGCATGATAAATAAAAAACTTTGAAAAGTTGGACAATGAAGACATCCAACTTTATTTATTTCAGATCGATTATAAGAAACGTTTTCAAAATCAAATAATTAAATTATCTAAATCATGAAAAAAATCGAAGCAATCATCAGAAAGTCAAAATTTGATGATGTAAAAGAAGCCCTTTACAATGTTGAAGTGAACTTCTTCAGTTATTGGGATGTTACTGGAGTTGGTAATGAGAAAGAAGGCCANGTTTATCGCGGAATTTCTTATAGTACCTCAGAAATTCAACGNAGATATTTATCAATAGTGGTTTCNGAGGATTTTGTCGAAAAAACAATTAGTGCTATTCTATCTACCGCTGCGACTGATAGAGTAGGTGACGGTAAAATATTTGTGTTACCAGTAGAGGAAGCATATAGAATAAGAACAGGACAAAAAGGAGACAAATCATTAAACTAACATTCNAATTAAATATGGAAACTACAATTTTAACTGTAAATAATGTATGGATGATGATCTGTACAGCCCTAGTGTTTTTTATGCATCTAGGATTCTCTTTTTTAGAAATCGGACTGACCCGACAAAAGAATACCATCAATATTTTATTTAAAAACTTTTTTGTGATATCGGTTGGACTTTTATTGTATTGTATTGGTGGTTTCAATCTCATGTATCCTGGATTTGATGAAGGTGACGTGGGAATCCTTAAATTCGCTGGTTTCGGAATCTCNGCTCCTGAGGGAGGCATGGGATTTGGATATGCTGATGGAGGATATACTTGGTGGACGGACTTTCTTTTTCAAGGAATGTTTGCCGCTACTGCTGCAACCATAGTATCAGGTGCAGTCGCTGAAAGGATTAAATTATCGGGCTTCATGCTTTTTGCCATACTTTATGTAGGTCTCGTATATCCTATTGTAGGAGCTTGGAAATGGGGTGGTGGATTCCTTGATGCATGGGGATTCTATGATTTCGCCGGTTCCACTCTTGTTCACTCTGTGGGTGGATGGGGAGCATTGATAACCATTTATCTNCTAGGNGCACGTATTGGTAAATTCGACCAAGATGGAAAACCAAAAGCCCTACCAGGACACAATCTACCCATCGCTTCTGCTGGGGTGTTCATTCTTTGGTTAGGCTGGTTTGGATTTAACGGTGGATCAGTATTATCCGCCGATCCAGAATTGACCTCCNTAACGCTAGTTACCACTTCGTTAGCTGCCGCTGCTGGAGGTGTTTCTGCTGCTTTTTTTTCTAACCTTCTTTATAAAAACTTCGATTTAACNATGTTTATGAATGGTGTGTTAGGAGGATTGGTTGGTATTACAGCAGGTGCAGATCAAATGATGCCTACAGATGCTATTATAATCGGACTCTTTGCGGGTNTCGTTGTCGTTCTTGGGATTTCATTAATTGACAAACTAAAACTGGACGATCCTGTCGGAGCAGTTGCGGTGCACCTTATCTGCGGTATTTGGGGAACTTTAGCCGTAGGTATCTTTGGAGCTATGGCTGGCTTTGATCAATTCCTAGTTCAACTNATTGGAGTTGGAATTGTGGGAGCGTTCTGTGTAATTGCTTCTTTTATTATCCTATTCATTGTAAAAGCTACAACTGGTTTGAGAGTGAATAAAGAAGAAGAGTTGAATGGACTCGACCTNTCAGAACACGGCATGGAAGCTTATGCCGACTTCAGAATTAACGAGGGATAATAATTTAATAGTTTAAAATTTAAAAAGCCTCCATTGAATGGGGGCTTTTTTACTTTCTTCCAATAAAATCTGAGAATCTATTGCCCTGAGCAGGCGAATTCCTATTTTTGAAAAAAAAACATGAATCAGATCACGATGTTGATGTACTGCACTGACCAAAAGGGGATNATTGCAGCTGTGACGAACTTCATACACCAAAACCAGGGGAACATTACNTATATCGACCAATATGTAGATCGGCCTAATGCCGTATTTTTTATGCGTGTCGAATGTGATTTAAATGCCCTAGATTTTGACTTTCAAAACTTCAAAGACCAATTCTNCGCAGACCTAGGAAACCAATTCTCCCTGCACTGTAATTTTTATTTGAAAAATCAAAAGCCAAAGATGGCTGTCTTTGTTTCCAAATACGACCACTGCCTCTANGACATACTCGCCAAACAACAATCGGGAGAGTTGGCGGCCCAAATACCATTTATCCTAAGTAATCACAATGATCTNGAGGTCATTGCAAAACGCTTNGATATTCCCTTCTATCATATTCCTGTTACCAAAGAAACCAAGCCTAGAGCAGAAGCCAAACAATTAGAATTACTTNNNAAACATCAAGTAGATTTTATCGTTTTNGCNAGATATATGCAAATTTTATCNCCCCTGCTCATAGAGCAGTTTACCTATAAAATCATCAATATCCATCATTCTTTTCTACCCGCATTTCCAGGTGCCAAGCCATATCATTCNGCCTTTGNAAGGGGTGTAAAAATCATCGGCGCCACCAGTCATTATGTCANCGATGAATTAGATGCAGGACCCATAATTGAACAAGACANCNCAAGAGTTTCCCATTTAAATTCTATNGCAGATTTTATTGAAAAAGGNAGAGATTTAGAAAGGATTGTACTTTTGCGGGCTTTAAAACTACATGTAAACCGNAAATTAATGGTTTACGGTAATAAAACTGTAGTATTTTCNTGATATTANCCTTNCANGAATAACATCATACCATTATTGAATTTTTCAGGTTTTTCTACATTCACCACGTGACCACATTCCTCTAATACCANTAGCTGGGACCATGGATCACATTCTGTAACTTTTTGAACTGAAGGAAGAAACATATAATCTTGATCTCCCATAATATATAAAGTAGGGATNTCAACNGAAACTTTTCGGAAAATTTTCAATTTGGTCATAACTTCNGAAGTGAGTTTAAACCAACGGATNAACTCTTTTTGATAAAGTTTTTTGGCTTCGCGTATAAATAAAATCCTAGATTCTCTATGATTTCGATTGGGCATGATGATGAAAGCAAANAAGCGATAAAGCCACATATAAGGCAAAACAGATTTAGTGGCATTACCAAAATACATTAGAATTCTTGACCTTAGATTCAATTCTAAAATTGCCCCTCCCATAATCATTTTATCAACGCGACGAGGTTGCATTTCGGCCAGCTGTCGAATCAAAATAGTACCCAATGAAATACCCACAAAATGAGATTTTTCTATTTCCACATGATCCATCACTTCAAAAATATCCTCAGNAATAGATTCAAAGGAATATTTGGTCTTGAAGGGATTTTGAATTAAACCNTGAGATGCGCCGTGTCCTCTNAGGTCTATAAGTAAAAGATTAAAATATCTAGAAAAAAAACGAATTTGCTTNAACCAAATAGCACTACTNCCTCCTGCCCCATGGATAAATGTAATCCAAGACGCTTTTTNATTTTGAGTTNTGTAGATACTGTGATGTAACATTATACAATTCCTTTTTTACTCAGATGAAAAGCCATTTGTNTTTGAAAATCTTTCGCNATACTTNCCGCCACTTGATCAAAATCATCATTANTCGAAGCATAAGTAATCCCTCTTGAGGAATTNACNAATAAACCACATTCGTCATTCAATCCATTGANNGCGACCTCCTCTAGGCTTCCACCTTGANCCCCCACGCCTGGAATCAATAAAAANGAATCGGGNATAAGATTTCTAATCTCCTTAAGTGCTTGAGCTTTCGTAGCNCCTACCACATACATNAATCGGTCAGCATTTTNCCACTTTCTNGACTTTTCTATCACCTTTTCNTACAATAATTTNCCTTNTGAGNGGAGCATTTGAAAATCNAAGGCCCCTTTATTTGAAGTTAAGGCCAATAATATNGCATGTTTNCCCTCATATTTCAAAAAAGGCTCAACAGAATCTTTCCCCATNTAAGGTGNAATGGTCACAGAATCAAACTCAAACTNTTCGAAATAAGCTTTCGCATATCGCATNGANGTATTTCCTATATCTGCCCTTTTGGCATCTGCTATTGTAAAAATNTCTGGATATCTCTGGTTTAAAAAANTCATTACTTTTTCCAATGATTTCCAACCTTCCAACCCATAAGCCTCAAAAAAANCTATNTTGGGTTTATAGGCNACACAATAAGGAGCNGTGGCCTCTATGATTTTTTTNCAAAATATAAAAATNGCATCTGGCTNGNTTTTTAATTGCTCGGGAANACGTTCTTTGTCGATNTCNAGACCAACGCACAAAAAAGATTTTTTAACTTTNATCTGTTCAAGNAGTGCTTTATGGGTCATATCGTCTCGCCTGCCTCCCTCAGTTTTTGAGTNTTTTGATATAATATTAATTCATCAACCANCTTCTTTATATCTCCGTTAATAATTTTCTGAAGGTCATATAGAGTTAAACCAATACGATGNTCGGTNACCCTTCCCTGTGGATAATTATANGTTCTAATTTTTGCAGACCGATCTCCGGAGGATACNAATGAATTTCTTTTTTCCGCNTCTTGCTCNAGCTTTTTATTTAGCTCCAACTCATAAAGTCTTGACCGCAGAACCTTAAGAGCTTTTTCTTTGTTTTTATGTTGAGACTTTTGATCCTGACATTGAGCNACAATTCCAGTAGGCTCGTGNGTAAGCCTTACCGCTGAATAGGTNGTATTTACTGATTGNCCNCCTGGTCCAGANGAACAAAAATAATCTACCCTGACATCNCTCATATTTACNTCTACATCAAANTCTTCTGCTTCTGGAAGNACCATAACCGTTGCCGCTGAAGTGTGAACCCTACCCTGAGTTTCTGTTTGNGGAACACGCTGTACGCGGTGNACTCCAGATTCATACTTCATTGTACCATAAACGTCTTCACCCGATACCTCAAAAATTACTTCCTTAAAACCACCAGCAGTTCCCTCATTGGAATCCACAAAGCTTACTTTCCAACCTTTATCTTGGCAATAATTGGTGTACATACGGTAAAGATCTCCTGCAAAAATACTNGCCTCATCGCCCCCNGTTCCTGCACGGATTTCGACTACTACATTTTTTCCATCTTCAGGATCCTTTGGAATCAGCATTAATCTTATTTCCTCCTCCAATNGGGGAAGTTNNTCTTTGGCCTCCTGTAATTGCATCTTTGCCATTTCGATCATTTCTGGTTCTGACTCCTCTTTNATCATNAGCTCTGCTTCNTGAATGTTCGCCAGAACTGATTTATAAGCGGAACCCTTTTCAACAACTTTGTTCAAATCTTTATATTCCTTATTAAGTTGAACATATCGTTTTTGATCGGCAATTATATCTGGCTGAATTATCAAATCAGATACCTCAATAAATCGCTGCTGAACAATCTCTAATTTTTCTATCATCTTNGGAGAACNNNGNAATTCACAAATTTAAATGTTTAATNGCTATCATTCAAGCTTTTGAAAGTACAACTCANATNTGATTAATATTTCATCCTCCATTTTTCGCAACATAAAAGAAGGNAGCGGCACTTGAAAATCTGAGAGAGTCANCNTAAACTCTCCCTTCACCAAGAGGTTATTTTTTTGGTCAGTAANCTGTGCAATAATTTTCTTTTCCAAATCAATTCCATGAAAANTCATNCCCCCTAAAAAAATNGCTTTGNCATTATTNATTTCAATCTGGTCTGANTAAAATTCAATTTTGGGAAACTTCAAAACTTCTAAAATTTCCAACGCATTATTATCTCTGTTACTATTATTACTATCAAAATCTTTAAGATACATTGCAATTGCAATTTTTTGGAAAATACCATCATTTTCTATNAGTACTCCTTTAANATTTTNATTGCTNCCCGCCCANTCATGNAAAAAATGGGANGCTTNATAAGTGATNAATGATTTTTCCGAATCTAATANCCATTTTTCTTGGGCTTTGGAAACCCAAAAAGACATTATAACAATGCAAAACAANACTCTTNNCATAACATTTAAAATTTAAATACCAATATNGCAGTTGCATAACTGGCGAAAGTGGTGTAAGCNGCATACTTGTGCCAATCCTTATTTTCTTTTGAATAGGNATTCGTNGCNATCATACCAGAAAANTGAATATAAGCCAACNACTTNTGTGCTTTAATGGAATTGAACCCCTTCTCTTTTTTTCTAACCAATGGGGGCGGGGCGAACAGAGATAGTCCAGCTCCCGTAAAATANGAGGCCGTTACCNATTTACCCATAGTTTTGTGANCATCGTATAAATCGTAATCCCCATTNTATAGTTTTCCNCCCATAATTCCTTGNGCTACCATACCTGCCAATGTCAAATAACCTATTATCTGATGNGATTTGAGCATCAAATTTCTTACTTTCAATTCCTTCTGCCTTTGCTCCAAGGNTAGCTTGGAAATGCCTGNNTTTCGAAAAAGCCCATTCTTTCCCCAAAAAATGGATTGGGTAAAAATCATTTTTTTAGGTAANANTTGCTNTTCNANTGTCATTTCNTNCTCAAAGAGNNCTTCCAAAAGTGNATCNCGATCCTGCGCNATNATANNTTGAAAAATAAAAAAAGAAAGAAAAACAAATTTTTTCATGCAATGGCTCCACAANGGNTTACTAATATAAATGATTAATACTGAAAAATNCCNTNNGGTGAATGNATCGTCAATTTTTTTTCATNTGAANNCTCTACCCTTCCGACNACTTGTGCCTCAATGTCAAAAGATTGAATAATATCTATCACTTTCTGGGCTTGTAACTCGGGTAAATAAAGTTCCATCCTATGGCCCATATTAAATACCTCATACATCTCTTTCCAATGGGNNCNNGATTCTTTTTGGATCAATTCAAATAAAGGAGGACAATCAAATAAATTNNTTTTAATAATGTGAAGCGCCTCNACANNATGTAATATTTTGGTTTGCGCNCCTCCACTACAATGCACCATTCCNTGAATNTCCTTTCGGTCTATTTGATCNAAAATTGNTTTAATGACNGGGGCATANGTTCGTGTNGGGGATAAAATCAATTGTCCAACATCCANAGAAGTANTTGTGGAATCCGTCAATTTTTTGGNACCAGAATANACCAAATCTTNTGGCAATTCATTATCAAAAGTTTCAGGATATTTTTCTTTTAAGGNNGNACCAAAAACATCGTGTCGTGCCGATGTCAGACCATTGCTCCCCATGCCTCCNTTNTACTGGCTNTCGTAACTGGCCTGACCNAAGGANGCCAAACCTACAATCACATCTCCANCCTNTATGTTNGCATTATCAATNACTTCNTCTCTTTTAATNCTTGCTGTTACGGTAGAGTCAACGATGATGGTCTTCACCANATCCCCAACATCNGCGGTTTCNCCNCCNGTNCTGTGNATGTTAACNCCNTGNTGAGACAAATTGGCTAACAANTCCTCTGTNCCATTGATGATNGCTGCAAGNACCTCNGNAGGAATTTTATTTTTATTTCTTCCAATNGTTGAGGACAATAAAATATCNTTGGTCACACCGACACAAAGNAGATCATCAATATTCATAATCAAGGCGTCTTGAGCGATGCCCNTCCAAACCGANANATCNCCTGTCTCNTTCCAATANGCATANGCCANAGAACTTTTGGTTCCAGCACCATCGGCGTGCATCACCAAACAATGAGCCTCACTTCCCGTNAAAAAATCGGGNATAATTTTACAAAAAGCTTTNGGGTANAGTCCTTTNTCTATNTTTTTAATTGCTTTGTGAAGATCCTCCTTTTGCGATGAAACTCCTCTCAGATTGTACCTTTTATCACTCATTTACTTCATTGAAATTCAAAGTTAACACTATTCCCTCAACCCTTACGAGTTAGATTGTTTTTTATCATCTACAAAACAGAAGTTCACGGTATTTGGCCAGAGGCCATAAATCATCATCAACCACCAATTCTAATTTATCGCAGTGATATCTAATATCAGTCAAAAAGGGTAAAACTTTTTTGCAATAAGACGAAGCTTTATAAAATTCGTCCTCAATTTCATTTATTTTCTTTCGGGTTTCAATCATTTTAACAATCCCCTTATTAATTTCTTCAATATGCCCCGAAATACGTTCAATGATTTTAATCTGTACATCGGCAAATTTATAGTAATCTTCACCATAAATCTCTTTAAGACCTTTTACATTCTGAATCAGTACATTTTGGTATTTGATCCCCGTGGGGATAATATGATTTCGCGCGATATCTCCCAATGTTCTAGACTCAATTTGAATACGCATAGTATATTCTTTGAGATCAACCATGTACCTCGCTTTTACCTCGCGTTCACTCAAAACATTCATCTGTTCAAAAAGAGCTATACTTTTTTTAGAAACGTATGCTTTAAGTGCTTCAGGGGTATTTTGAATATAACTCAGACCTCGCTTTACAGCCTCTTTCTTCCATAATTCGCTATAACCGTCTCCCTCAAAAAGAATGTTTTTAATGCCTTTCAAGTTGTCTCTCAAGGCATTGAAAATGGCATCATCTTTTTTCATATCCTTTTTCTCAATCAAAGCCTCTACTTCCTTACCAAATTTCTGTAACTGTTGGGCCACCGCTGCATTGAGAACAGTAATGGATTTTGCACAATTCGACTTTGATCCGACCGCTCTAAACTCAAATTTATTTCCCGTAAATGCAAATGGAGAAGTTCTGTTTCTGTCGGTATTATCAAGCAGAATTTCTGGTATTTTACCGATGACGTTAAGCTTTAAATCTGTTTTTTCTTCGGGTGAGAGTTTTCCTTTTGAAACATTTTCCAAATCATCCAATACAGAACTAAGTTGTTTACCGATAAATACAGAAATTATAGATGGTGGAGCCTCATTAGAGCCCAATCTGTTGTCATTACTGGAACTAGCAATCGAAGCCCTCATCAATCCTTCATGAGATTGAACCGCAGCAATGGTATTGATGAAAAAGGTCAGAAACTGAAGGTTACTCATAGGTGTTTTCCCTGGACTTAAAAGATTGACTCCTTTATTAGTTGACAAAGACCAATTATTGTGTTTTCCAGAACCATTGATTCCCTCAAAGGGCTTTTCGTGAAATAAAACAATAAAATCGTGTTTAGTCGCAATTTTGTTCATCAAATCCATTAGCAAGGAATTGTGATCTACAGATAAATTAGCCTCCTCAAAAATGGGAGCCAATTCAAATTGTCCCGGAGCAACCTCATTGTGGCGTGTTTTTAAGGGAATTCCCAATTGCATCGCTTCAAATTCCAATTCTTGCATGTAATTGATTACCCTAGGCGGTATTGAACCAAAGTAATGATCATCTAATTGTTGTCCCTTTGAGGGTTGATGTCCAAAAAGAGTTCTACCTGTAATAATTAAATCAGATCTTGATGCCGCTATTGCTCTGTCAATCAAAAAGTACTCTTGTTCCCAACCAAGAGTTGCATTGACTTTTACAACGTTTTTATCAAAAAGCTTACAAATCTCAGTTGCTGCATTGTCCAGTGATTGAATGGATTTCAACAATGGGGTTTTATAATCCAATACCTCTCCGGTATAGGAGACAAAAATTGTTGGAATACAAAGCGTTTTTCCAAAAATAAAAGCTGGGGAAGTAGGATCCCAAGCAGTATATCCCCTTGCCTCAAATGTATTTCTAATGCCACCACTAGGAAAACTAGAGGCATCTGGTTCTTGTTGCGCCAATTGACTCCCATCAAAGCTCTCCATGGATTTTCCAGAAGTTTGTAAATCAAAAAAGGCATCGTGTTTTTCGGCAGTACCGCCAGTGAGCGGTTGAAACCAATGCGTGTAGTGTGTTGCCCCTTTGGACAAAGCCCATGCTTTTATTGATGCTGCAATTTGATCAGCATAAGATCGATTAATTTTCGAACCCTTATTCACGGATTGTAACAGCTTATTAAATGTATCTTTACTTACATATTGTTCCAACACATTAATAGTAAAGACATTACTGGCAAAAAGTTCAGAATATTTTTTATCATTTTGAAAAATACGCGGAGATTTATCAAAAAGTCTTTCTAAACTTTTTTTTCTGAGGGAATTCATCGAGGAAGTATTTTAGAAACTAAAACAAATATAATTTTAAAATGAAAAAATTAAGGTAAGTGTCCTAAAATTTTGTGAAATTGAAAATTTACCCCCTTAAAATTGGTGTCTTCATAAAAATGTATCAAGGTATTTAGAATTAACACCCCATAAAGGGATGGTATTCACAAGAAATTTTATTTTTACTGAATTGAAACATAAAATTAATTAATATGAGTAAGTCTAAATTGGAATATATCTGGTTGGACGGCTATAAGCCGACCGCTAGTTTACGTAGCAAAACAAAAATTGTAAATGACTTTGGTGGTACACTAGAAAATTGTCCACTTTGGTCTTTCGATGGTTCTTCAACACAACAAGCAGAAGGCAATTCTTCTGATTGTCTTTTAAAGCCTGTCGCTCTTTATCCTGATCCTGATCGAAAAAGTGGATTCTTAGTAATGACCGAAGTTTTAAATGCAGACGGGACTCCTCATGTCTCCAACGGTAGAGCAACGATTGATGATGATGACAACGATTTCTGGTTTGGATTTGAGCAAGAATATTTTTTATGGGATCCTGAAACAAATCTTCCGTTAGGATTTCCAAAAGATCAAACACCTCAAGGCCAATTCTATTGCTCTGCAGGTGCTAAAAATGCTTTTGGTAGAGAAATGATCGAAGAGCATTTGGAGCAATGTCTAGAAGCAGGGATTAACGTTGAAGGTATAAACGCCGAAGTAGCTTCAGGGCAATGGGAATACCAATGTTTTTCTAAAGGAGCCAAGGAAGCTGGAGATCAGATTTGGCTCTCTAGATATTTATTGGAACGTTTAGGTGAAAAATATGGTTTAGCAATCAATTGGCATCCAAAACCTCTTGGAGCAACCGATTGGAATGGTTCAGGTATGCACGCTAACTTTTCCAATGAGACCCTCAGGACTTGTGGATCTAAAGACACATATGAAAAAATATGTGAGGCCTTCCGACCCGTCGTTGATGAACACATTTCTGTCTATGGGGCCGATAACGACCAGCGATTAACTGGTGAGCACGAAACTCAATCCATTACAGAATTCAGTTATGGTATTTCTGACCGTGGAGCTTCTATTAGAATTCCCATAATGACAGTTGAGCAAGGATGGAAAGGGTGGTTAGAAGACAGAAGACCTGCCTCCAACGGTGATCCTTATCAAATTGCCAGTAGAATTATCAAAACAGTTAAATCAGCAAATGTTTAAAAACAATATATTCGCTTAATCATTCGTTGATTGATTATTAAAATCCCGCTAGAGCGGGATTTTTATTTTATAGAAATAAGGGAAATATAAAAATTATGTAAACGATTAACAATATCAAACCATCTGTCCAACCCAGCCTAGCCGCTTTTGGAAAAAACACTAACGGTAAAATTAAAAGAGAAATCCCAAGCATCCACCATATATCATTGCTCAACAGACCCGTATCTTGAACTTCAACAGGGTGGATCATTGCGGTAATTCCCATTACTGCGAGGATATTGAATATATTGGAACCAATAAGGTTACCCAACGAAATCGCTTTTTCTTTATTAATAATTGCGATAATCGAAGCTGATAGCTCTGGAATACTAGTTCCTAAAGAAACAATAGATACGCTTATGATTCGCTCACTTACTCCTAGGTTTTGAGCCAAACTTACCGCTCCTTTAATTAAAGTCTCTGATCCAAGCCACAGAGAAAACCCTCCAAGTAACAAAAAGCTCACTGTCTTTGATGTTTCTAAAGCCTCGTCATTCTCTGGGGCTTCATCTAAGACAGCTTCTTTTTGATATTTGATCAAATAACCCAGAAATAATATTAATAATACAAATAAGATCGATCCCTCATAGGCCACCAATTGATTGTCTGAAACCAAGAAAAAATAAAATAGCAGAGAGGCAAATATCATCATAGGCCAATCTGTTTTATAAAAACTAGAGGTCACATTAATTGGGGATATAATAATAATAATCGCCAATACAAATCCCAGATTGGCAATATTAGAGCCAACCACATTACCCAAAGCCAAATCAGGATGTCCACCTAGGGCCGACTGGACACTTACAATCAATTCTGGAGCAGAGGTCGCAAATGAAACCACTGTCATTCCGATGACAATCTTTGGTATTGAAAAACGAATAGATAGAGCTACAGCTGCACGCATCAGCCAGTCTCCTCCTTTAATCAAAAGAAATATACCAATTGCTAATGCTAGTAGAGCCATATACTGGGTTTGGACAAATATAGTGCATAGCATTTTAAAAGAATGTTTAGATATTAAAGTGATCTAAACTAAGGTTAATGTAAACCATCTAATCCTCAACTAAAAAGAATTTACCATTGGTATCCCACTTTTTAGATACTTAGAGTGGGCCTTGTCTTTGTATATAATGGTTACCTTTTGGTCTACTTTAGAATGTAGGGTTACCTTGTCCAAATGACCCGAATCCCATTCCATGTCAACTTTAATGTTCCCTCTTGCGCTCAGTCCCTTGACGGCACCTGAGTTCCATGCCTCAGGTAAAGCGGGTAACAACCTAATAACGCCACTTTCATGAGACTGGACCAACATCTCCGCTACACCTGAGGTAAATCCAAAATTTCCATCAATTTGGAAAGGGGGATGTCCATCAAAAAGGTTATTGTACATAGATGTTTTAAAAAGCAACTGAATGTGCTTGTGTGCCATTTGTCCATCCATTAGCCGAGCCGAACAATTGATCAGCCATGCCCGACTCCAACCTGTCCCTGCACCCCCGTTATCTAGGCGATAATTTAAGGTTCTCCTAACCGCTTCGAATAATTCGGGTTCATCAGTTTTGCTGATTTGATCCCCAGGATGGAAGCCATACAAATGTGACATATGCCTATGACCTGGTTCAGGCTCTTTATACTCCCTGTCCCATTCCAATATTCTTCCGTCTTTACCCAATACAAATCCCGGGCGGAGTTTTTTTAATTGATTCTCAATTCTTAAAGTCAAAGGACTTCGGATTCCCAAAATTTCACTGGCCTCGAGATAATTAGTGAAACTCTCATATATAACCTGTTGATCCATAGCACTGCCCCTGCAAAGGGCTACAGACTCGCCTTTTTCATTTATATACCGGTTTTCGGGTGAGGAAGAAGGAACTGAAATCAAGGTTTGATCTCTTGGATCTTCGGTTAACCAATCAGAGTAAAAGAGGGCTACCTGTTTCATAGCAGGAAATGCCCTTTCCCTTAAAAAATTTTCATCTTGCGTAAATTCGTAGTGATACCAATAATGCTGCATTATCCAACCCCCTGCTCCAAATGAAACACCCCAATAAGCTGTGGCAGCCCTCAGCCAAGTTGGAACCCAGAGATCCGTAGCATGAGGTATCATGCTTCCCCTCATCCCAAAATTCTTTTGAGCGGTAATCTTTCCGCTTTCCACCAGACGATCTAAGAAGTCGAATAAAGGTAAATTCAATTCGTGAAGTCCAGTGAGATTGGCCAACCAATAGTTCATCTGTAAATTAATATTCAAGTGATAATCGGCATTCCATGGTGCATTAATATGTTGGTTCCATAGTCCTTGAAGATTTGCAGGTAAAGTACCTGGTCTAGAAGAGCTAATTAGTAAGTAACGACCATAATCAAATAGAAGCTGACTGAGACCTGGATCTACTATACCAGCTTTAATCTTCTCCAATCTATCATCAGTTGGTAAGAATGTAAACTCTGCATCTCCCTCAAGCGAGAGTTGTGTTCTATTATAGTAAGATTGATGTTCCTTGACATGTATACGTTCAATTTCCTCTAAAGAAGCCGCTTTTGCTTTTTCTATTTCACTATTGTTTTTTTGAACATACGATGGAGTATAGTAGTCTGAGTTCGTCGCTAAAAAAAGGATTAGTTTTTTCACACCTGACAGCTCAAGAATTCCATTTATTGATCTAATGTTTCCACCAATATTCTGAGACGATAAATGTGTTTGAAATTTTACTCCCGATAGTATAGGAGTAGGTTCAGAGTTAAATTTACCCGTTCTTTGAGTGACTTCTCCTTCCATAATGATTTGTTGATCAAAACTTCTGACGCTGACCGTTTTTTGCCCTTCATCCAATGGTCGATCCAATCTAATTTTACCGTTTAATCCATTTGGATGGTCTGAACTGAGGTTGATAACCATAACTTGGTGTAAATGGGAAACAAATACCTTTTGAACTATATCATAACCCTCAGATTTATATTCTGTGATTGATAAAGCTGTCTTCAAATCTAGGAAGCGTTTATAATCAGTAATATCTTTGTGTTCCCAGTCGAGAAATAAATCCCCCAAAGTTTGATGGGAACGGGTTATAGATTTATTTGAAAAATAGTAAACCATGAGAGAATCCGCTGATTTAGCATCTCCTTCAAAAAGAGCTTTTCTTACTGATGCTAGATTTGCTGGTTTCCCAGGAGGGTGTTCCCATCCCAGATCATTCGGCCAAAGGGAATCATCGTTCAGTTGTATCCGCTCATTAAAAGGGTTTCCAAAAACCATTGCACCAAACCTTCCATTTCCCAAAGGAAGTGCTTCTTCCCAAACTTCAGCAGGTTCGTCATACCAGAGCGTATGGTAAGGAGTATCTCTATATATTTCTGAACAGCCTAGAACAAGAGAAAGAAAAATAGTAGGTAAAAATGATTTGATAAATTGAGGAGACATGAGGTTTGATTTTGAATTTAAATTACATAAAATTTACAGTAGAAAATAAAGAATAAGTCAAAGACTACCCTAAAAGTGTATTTTTAATTAAATACTGGGAGGGTATTCGATTTCTTATTCGGGTTATTTATATAACTATAATTTTTTTTCAATGAACTGCCTTTTATATTTCAATTTCTTAATCGTATTAAATACTGTAATGATTGAGAATAATATCAACCTCTGCATACAAGAAAGACAAAATATAATCTTTAAAAATGGAATGATTCATGTGGTCGGTTTTTCTGGTCCAGGTAAAATTGAAGTATATACAATTATTGGGAATCAAATGATGACCCAGAAAGTACGTGAGTTTAGTTCGTTTCGATTGTCTCTCAAACTAAAATCGAGTAACATCTATATTGTTAGAATATTTAATAAAGATCATCATAAGTCCTTCAAATTGGCAGTACCATAAACTCAAATTTAAATCCTGAACCACTATTTTAAATAAAAATCAAACCATTTAAAAAGACAGAAAGGTTAAGAAATTCATTGAAAATTATAATTTTAAGGTATTAACCATAAGTTATTTAAAATATAAAAACCATTATTAATAATTGCATTTCCTTAATTGCTGCTATCTAAAATTCTCAATAATCACCATCAATCCTCAGGATTCATATTATAGAACTAGAAAAATACAATGGAATCAATGAATGGTCAGAGATATTGAAAATACGGTTTAATGAAGTTATTAAATATGGACAATGAGCAGAATGGATAAAGATGAGGAGAATCAATAACTCTAATAAAATAATTTTAATTCATATATTTTAAGACCCATCACAAATCAGAACCATTTGATCTAAACCAAAAAGTCTTAAAAGTTTGTGAGTGGATGCACCAGTAAAGTTTCCAAAATGGAAAAACTTAAATTATAAGCTTGGGAAACTAAAGCTACTGCAGACACAGAAGTAATTGCTAAATTTTAAACCATAAGCATTGATTAATTTTCTAGTTCAAAAAACAGTAAAAAGTGCATTTTAGTAAATAAAATGTGGAAAGAGTATCTTAATGATGCATTGGTCAAAATGAATTCGTTTTTTTGATTGAGGTTATGCCTTAAGACTCACTAGTAATGCTTCTGAAAAATAGAATAAACCTAAAACCAACGGGCGTTACTTTCAATGGATTTTAATTATATTGACATTATATCAATAGTCATTTGGCTGTTCAAAGAAGGTTTGATAAATATCCATTACCTAATATGTCTGAAATGAAAAAAATGGAAAAATGAGTTATTCAAATTAAGGTTTAATATTTTTGATGTTTGTGAAACACTTTTGCAGGAAATAATGGCCTCAGCATTTTTTTTCAATTGAAAAAAATTGAATTTACTTAAAAATTTAATCAATCATTGAGGATTTAAACTCTTACTTTCATTAGGATTTTTTGTTAACTAAGAATCAATTATATTTGTTTTGATTAATAATTCAAAACTCTACAGGGAAATTCTTTTATGGCATTACCTACTGCTGGTACTGGAGGTGAGCAAGACCAATTTTGGCCTTTACCTAAATACTATTTTTCAGTTGATATTGGTAGTTTTACTGACTTACCCTTTATGGAAGTAAACGGTTTAGACATAGGCACAGACTTAATT
This sequence comes from Flavobacteriaceae bacterium, assembly GCA_002711215.1. Lineage (GTDB taxonomy): Bacteria > Bacteroidota > Bacteroidia > Flavobacteriales > Flavobacteriaceae > UBA8316. The sequence continues at coordinate 10,674 of PAHA01000014.1, read as the reverse complement.
GAATACAGACATGGAAATAGTCCCAGTCACACACCTATCAAAATGCCTGGTTTGGGAACTGCGTCAGATGTAACGCTAAAAAAGGGAGTATTCTTAGATGACAACCAGTTTTATGATTGGATCTCTCAAATTAATTTAAACACATTTGAGAGGTTTGATGTAGTCGTTAGACTTTTGGATGAAACCGGAAGTCCAAGGATTACATGGAATTTGAATAATTGTTTCCCCTTGAAGATTACCCCTGCTGAAATGAATTCACAAGAATCTGGTACAGCAATTGAAACGCTAGTGTTAGCCCACGAACTTGAAACTTTATCATCTGATTGATTATCAATTAATTAAATTTTTGGGACCCTTCATAAATTATTTAGTAATTTCATTAAATCTAATAGTTTCATAACTTCAAAGTCTACAGTCTAATCAATATATGAATGGAAATATGTATTGTAAAATAGGTATATTAGATAAGAGTAATTTACAATCAAAGACCATATGAATATTGATCTTACTGGTAAAAATGCACTTGTTGGGGGAAGTAGCAAAGGTCTTGGTCTTGCCATTGCACAACGTTTGGCAAGCTCTGGTGCAAATGTTACACTAGTGGCAAGAAATAAATCTGCATTGATGAAGGCTGTCAGTGAACTGGATGAGAGTAAAGGCCAAATCCATCAATTTTTGATTGTTAACTTCTCTAAATATGAAACGTTTAGTAAACAAATCGAAGCCTATTTTGAAAAAAATAATATTGATATTTTGGTAAACAATACTCAAGGTCCCCCTCCAGGTAAAGCCTTAGAAAAAAAAATAATTGACTACCAAACTGCTTTTGATTTACTCTTCAAATGTGCAATCCATATGACTCGCTTAGCTATTCCACATATGAAAAATCAAAGTTGGGGTAGGGTTATAAATGTCTCCTCTATTACGGTTAAAGAACCCTTAAACAACCTTGTGTTATCTAATAGTTTGCGGGCAGCATTGGTTACGTGGGCTAAAACTCTGTCAATTGACGTGGCGAAATTTAATATTACGATCAATAATGTATTAACTGGTTTTTTTGATACTGAACGTTTGGAACAATTGAATTCATCTAAAGCGGTCCAACAGGGAAAAACACTTTCGAAAATCAACAATGAGATCAAAGATAAAATACCAATGAAACGTTTCGGAAAAGTTCAGGAATATTCAAATCTGGTATGTTTTCTCGCATCCGAAAAGTCTGGATATATTACTGGAACAAACATTCCCATTGACGGGGGAGTTTTGAAATCTCTTTAGTTAATAAATTATCCAAACTAAAATTTTATTTACATAAAACTAAAAGTTTAATGAAACGCCGATCATTTATTACAGGAACAACAACATCTATCTCAGGACTAGGACTATCAACTCTAACTTGTGATAATCGCCCTGAAGAAAAAATTGTAAGACCTCTCAAAGTTTTTACTACGGTAGATCAGGAAAAAATATCTTTTTACGCAGAGATTTTCAATGAATCGATTAAGGTAGTTCACATTGCAGACACACATTTATTTATGGATGATGAGAGGGGTATTCCTTTCCAAGAATTCAGCAATCGAATGGCAAAAGCTTACAATCAAACCAAACATTTTAAAACAAGAGAAAAAACCTCTCCAAAAGAATCCTTTGAACAAACCATTGCGTTTGCAAAAAAAGTCAATGCAGATGTAATCACTCTGGTTGGGGATATTTTTAGTTTTCCATCTGAGCTAGCAATAGAGTGGGTAAAATCAAAATTGGATACTTCGGGAATCCCCTATATATATGTAGCAGGAAACCACGATTGGCATTATGAGGGAATGGAAGGCAGTTTGGAGACTCTTCGTAATACTTGGATCGAAAATAGATTATGGCCGCTGTATCAAGGAAATAACCCCTTAATGGCAAAATATGATATAAAAGGGATCAGATTTTTGGCTATTGACAATTCGACTTATGAAATCAATAATGAACAATTGGAGTTTTTTTTAGAGCATATGGAAACTGGATTGCCCCTAGTTTTGTTGGTTCACATTCCAATGTATGCACCCGGTAAAAATATATCTTTTGGATGTGGAAATCCCTACTGGGGAGCTGCGACTGATCGTAATTTTAAATTGGAAAGGCGTCCAAAATGGCCTGAAAGTGGACATACTCAAATCACATTTGACTTTTACGGTAAGGTTTTTAATGCACACAATCTGATCGCGGTTTTTGCTGGACACAAACATCGAAATTCTATTGAGGTTATCAAAGGAAAGCCTCAAATAGTATCGGATGACAATGCAAGTGGAGGCTATCTTGATATTGACTTTTTACCACTTGAAGAGGAACACAAAAAATTAATTTTGTAAATAGACCTTAATAATGTTAAATCATAGAGAATCCCTGAACAAAATTTTTAATAATTTAAAAAAATGTTTTCAGATTTAATGACTTTTGGGCTAATTGATGAAATATATAGACTTTAAAGTTTAAGTTGATTATGTTAAAAATCAATCGTAACAGTTAGATTATTTTATGAATCTAAAAGGAGTTTAATAGTAATAAATTTAATAGTAAATGAAACATTATTTATATTATATATTTTGCGGGATCATTTTATTTTCATGCCAAAATACTAGCAAAATAGGACCAAAAAAACAATTGTTAAGACCCAATGTTATTTTGATCATGGCAGATGATATTGGTTTCGAATGTTTGAGTATCAACGGAAGCATATCTTATAAAACACCGGTTTTAGATTCATTGGCGTTAAACGGGATCAATTTTACCAAAGCCATATCTCAGCCTCTTTGCACACCTTCCAGAGTAAAAATAATGACCGGAAAATTCAATTATAAAAATTACGACTATTTCACTTATCTCAATCCTAAGGAAAAAACATTTGGTAATTTATTCAGGGAAAATGGTTATAAAACAGCCATTGTTGGAAAGTGGCAACTCAATGGAATTGAACACCAATTGGAGGGTTATGATGACAATACTCGCCCACATCACTTTGGTTTTGACGAGTACAGTTTGTGGCAGTTAACCAAGGTCAAAAAATATGGAGAGCGATTTGCTAATCCTTTGATTGAGGAAAATGGTAAATTTTTACCAAGAGATGAAAACGCCTATGGCCCCGATATTGTTTCAAATTATGCAATTAATTTTATCAAAAGAAATAAAGAACAGCCTTTCTTTCTTTACTACCCCATGCTTCTCGTTCACGGCCCATTTGTCCCCACCCCCGATTCTCAAGAATGGAAATGCATTGAAACCAAATCAAAAAAAGACAATAAATTTTTTACAGAGATGGTATCCTATATGGATAAAATAATAGGTAAAATTGTCAATGAATTGAAAGTGCAAGGGATTGCGGAAAATACTCTTTTATTTTTTGTAGGTGACAACGGAACCTTCACCTCATTGGTCAGTCAAACCGAAAATGGACCAATAAGAGGAGGCAAGGGAAATACAATTACTCATGGAAACCATGTGCCATTGATTGCAAATTGGCCTAACAAAATAAAAAATCCAAGAAACTACTCAGGGCTGATTAACTTTACAGACTTTTATGCCACTTTTACCGACATTTTAGGTGTTCATAATAAAAGTGATGGAACTAGTATGATGGATGTATTTGCTAATGAAATCATAGAGAAAAGAAAAACCGCTACTTCATATTATGACCCAATGTGGTCTCCTAAGGTCACTCAATTTAGAAATGTTTATTCACAAGATTATCGATATAAATTGTACAAAAACGGTGAGTTTTATGATATGGAAAATGATGTTCTTGAAACAAAACCTCTAAAGGATGAAAACTTGGATGAAGATCAAAAAACAATTAAAGCAAAATTAACTATTGAATTAGCTACCTTCCCTTCACTTCCCGAATTTTCCTTTGTTAGGGGGCAATAACCTAGCAAAAATTAGTAGAAAATTTTAATAACTATATAGGAAAGTTGATTATTTACTTAGTTATATCGATTGACGAAAAAATAGACTAGATAAAATCATATGAAAAACAACACAGACTAAATGTTATAAATTATGTGTTTATTTTTATTTGTTTTTTAAGTTTTTTGATGTTGCTAATGCAATCACCCTTCCACTATCGCCTACTGCGTTATAAAAATGATAGACAATACCATTCCATTTTAANACCCAAGGNTTNTGNGCATATTTTTCATCATAATCNNNAGANGACTTAATTAGNTCTTCTCCATNCCAATCTGTCCANTTGATTAAATCGTATGAGCAGGCAAAACGGTTAAAAGCACCAGGTTTCCAAAATGCTCCAAAATAGAACATNACATATATATCACCTATTTTTGTAATNTGNGCATCACCACATATTCCTTTTCNTCTTGTNATTAANGGATTTTCACCNAAACGTCTCCAATTAAGCATGTCGTNTGANACTGCCATNNCAATACTTTCNTAGTCTGCNNTTTCTCCTTTAGCATTNTANTACATTACAAACGAGTGTCCNGTGAGCCTATCATTATCACGAATNANNAGNCTTTTAAAAATCTTATTATTGTCAAACCACCGAGCATCTTTATCCTCAGGAGANANAATAGGAGCATTGATTCTATTCCACTCATTTACTTNAGATAAAATTGATGTATTTGCTAGACCAATTTTNAATATACCTTTCTCGTATCCTTTGCTTGCTCCACCAATATAGGTCATCCAGTATTTATTTTTATATTTTTCCACTGAATAATCGCCTCCCCACTGAGTNTTAACAAGNGATATATATCCAGCTTTTTGATTCGAATCCCAAGTATTTTCTGTAAATGATAATATTTTTCCTTTTGATTTCCATTTCAACAAGTCATTGCTNTCNGCCAACCAAGTTTCATAACCCTGCCCATCGAAAACAATATAAGTCATGTACCAAANANTATCTTTCATAAATATTGTAGGGCAGTCTACTTTNTTGGTNGAATCAGGATGTTTNAAAACAANACCGTATTTAAATGGGGTTTTTACAGTNTTGTATATTTTTACCATTTCATTTTNAGGGANGNNNTTTTTCAATGANGTACTNCAAAGATNTAAACCCAAAAAAAATGACGCAGTNANTATTAAAAATATACTTTTNACTTTGANNATNTNCTNNAAANATTAATANATGGTAAATNCATTCANATATTTTTNATTNANAATAACAANTAAACNTNTACTNAAAANACTATTTATNCGNTNATNNATTTGCNNNAACNTAANANAATAATATAANGTTNTAACNTTTGATNGTAGTTTTCTTTNGTGCTTTAATGATATTANTTTTGCGTGATTCTAACATTANATGATTTAATCTNTNNATANTATTAATATNTNNNTAATTNGCAGTACTTAAATTAAAAANTTTTATTTCAGGATATTTATTNTANATCATCTNATTCTATTTAATANTAAATTCTTCNTCAACAATAACTGAAATTGGAAAAGGTAATATTTCATCCATTTTATATTTAGAAAGTTTAAATGGTGTNCTTACCCCATTAGCCTNAATTTTTATAGTATGTTTACCTTTNCTCANTTTATCTTTTTTAACTCGNTAGATTTCNGATATNAATTCTCTTTCGATNAGTTTACCATCAATAAATAAATTNNAACTTTTTGGCTTTTCACCTATAGTAGTCCATTCAAAAATTAGCTCATCTCCCTCNACCTCNGGTTTCGAAACTGCAAGCACAGTAGCATTCGANACTTTTTTATTGTAAATAGCGATAATGGCTTTGGTTAAATTCTGATAAAAGAATCCCCAACCACCATTATCGCCTCTATATCCTGGAGCAGTAAGCGATACTGGTTCTATTTCGTCACTAAGATCTACACTATAAATATCAACATAAATTTGTTTATTTTCTCCGTAACCTTGGCCCTCTGCCTGACCAGNATATTCATTATANTGATGNAACATGATAAAGGCTGGTTTTGTTTTTTCGGCCTCCTGCATTGACTTTAAATANGTCCACCCATTTCTCTTCCCATAGGCTCCTTCAGCTTTCCAACCATATTCAGGGAAAAGTGCNGTNCAGACAGTAATTGCCTCTGCCTTACCATCTCTNTANGTNGTNATTGGTTTTAATGAACCATCCATCCAGGACCAATATCCAAATTCATTGTGTCTAGTTAATTGATTTTGCGAAGACATCCACCTAACAGNAAATCTTGNGTCATCAACTGAAGACTGTTCTTGTCTCATAATNTCCATTGAGNCCTCGTTCGCTCCNTTNAAAGTAAGGGTTTGCTTAAAAAAAGGCACNCGAAATGCNGATTCNGTTCTTGCCTTTTTTGTNCCCANAGCACCNGTATCGAGAATAATAACAAGTGGTTTACCATCCCAAATTTGCCATAGNTTTCTAAATCTNGGNTTCCTAACATANTCCTGATANATCCAATCCAATTGTTCNTTTAANGCNTCAATTGNAGCTGGNGGTCCATTACTTAANCCTGGCATCAATGATATCANNGGCACTNGTAANCCCTCATCTCTCATATCTGCCATNGTCTCNAGAAATATTTGAGTAACATGTATTATCTGGTCGGCTCCATCACCTCTATCAGTCCAATGTTTTGCTCCCCAAATATGGTTAGACCAGTCAACTACTATAGAGTTTACTCCCATTTCGATCATCCATAAGATTTGTTGGCGAAGAACATTAGGGTTGGTAGAATCATAAAACCCAAATAGTGGTACTGCATGAGCTCTTGCCCAAGACCAGCCAGGAATAAACCATGGTTCCCATTGCATNGCAAATATTGATTTTTTTGGCCTNGGCTTTGGAAAATCACGCCTTGTGACTTTTACTTCTAATTTATTAGAGATNATCTTAGTATTNGGCATAGGCACTCCAGTTCTTAACAACGTAATATCNTTTAGACCTTGCCATCCNAGGTTATCTCTTTTTAAAGCAATTATTTCTATATCAGCATAACCGATATTTGGCAATGGAAGCATAAAAGTTGCTAACCCATNACTGTCNGGAAATTCATGAGCTCCCCATCTTTTTCGNTCCACAAAAGGAAGTAAGATAAAATCTTTATATTNTTTTCCTGAAGGNGGAGTAAATTTTGCTGTTACAACAACATTTTGTCCCATTTTTATTTCAGACGAATCAATACTNATCTCTAACTTGGCATGGTTTNCCAAATTAGTATTGTATNCCACTATTGAAATTGGTTGTATNANTTGAGATATTCCCAAAGCAGGAATTGTTGAAATTATTAAAATTATGTTTANGAGTTTTATTATTTTNCTGATTAACATTTAAAAAATCTTATTAATTTATGGNTATTNCTTAGTTAATGNAGTTTTAATTTGCTTGAGTTTTTTCAAATGTCCAATCAATTCGACTGTCATTATTTTTTGCTTTTCTTCAATTTCTTTGGAGTTGTATAAGTTGTTCCACTCCTGTTTATCTGAGTTCAAATTATAAAATTCTCCTCCTATAATATCNGACCTGTCGTAAAGTTTTGCATTTTCTTNTTTATTGAATTGCAGAATAAGTTTGTATTGTTCTGTTCTCCACATAAANGCAGCTTCATCATTTCTTTCGTGTAGNCCACAGAAATTTGCTGTTCGTGTTTCTGGACTCAATAGATTTATTCCTAGAAGTTGTTCAGAAAATTCCACGCCTGCAGCTTTTAAGACTGAAGGGTATATATCAACTAACTCAGCAGGTCGATTATCTTTTTTACCTATAAATTCTTTTGGTAGTNCAGANCCNGCAATAATGATGGGGACGCGTACGCTTGACTCNTACAAACAGTATTTGTTAAAACGGTAGTATCGTTCTCCAAGCATTTCTCCATGATCAGNAACATAAACTATTAAGGCATTTTTTAGAATCCCCTTATTTTCCAACTCTTTCAATGTGCGACCAAACATATCATCAATCCAAGTACAGTTTGCATAGTANCTCATGGTCATTTCCCTCCATTGATCCTCAGTGGCATTTTTCCAGAATTCATNGTANGGTTTATTATCTGGTCTAGAGNTGTTAACCCCTTTGGCNTGTGGAGAAAAGTCTTCCTCCCAATCAGGTTGTATAGCANGGGTAATAGATTTTCCCTGATAAAGTTTTTCAAATCCATCAGGTACATTGTGTCCAGCATGAGGTTTCAAAAATGACAGGTACAAAAATAAAGGACGTTGATCTTTTCTGGCTTTAATAAATTNCAAACAACGATTAAAAACCCAGCCATCTCNGTGATTCTCTTCTTTTACCNTACTAGTTTCACCAATGTAACCGTAGTTCCCCTCTTCACCAGCTCCATATTGTAAAGTTTCNTTGTCGTACTCTTTTTTTGCTTCAGGGTCAAGATCCACCATCATTTTTGCTCCTTTTTCGCGCATCTGTCCGATATAACGTGTTTCAAATCCTCTAGTAGAGGAGTTTATACCCCAATGTGNCTTACCAAATCCAGCTGTTTCATATCCTGCATTTTTTAAAGCTTGTGGAAGAGTTAAATTGGGTAATTTATCATCAGGTAATCCAGGTTCATTTCTCAAAATACCAATTTGATTNGGGTATAATCCTAACATCATCGAATTACGACTGGGAACACACATTGGTGCCTGACAAACAGCCTGAGTGAAATGCACACCCTCATTTGCTAGTTTATCTATATTTGGTGTAATTACNTCTTTATTTANAACACCNAAGGCATNCCAACGATGTTGGTCATCCATTAAAAAAATAATATTTGGTCTTTGATCTNNNCTTTCCTTTGAATCGCAGGCATTGATTATTAATACTGCCAGCATTATCAGAATTCTAATAAATAAATTCATTTTCGGAAACATGACTTTTTTTTTAATTAGTATTTAATAATTTTTAGAAAGGAATTTTAAGGATCTTTAGTTTTTTGAGAGAACTCATGTCGTATCAAAGTTATTTGATTAAATGTTTTAATTAACCAAAACAACTTTAACCTCTTCTGGAGCATTGTACTTTGAAATCACGCCATTATCGGTTTTTCTATGTTCTATTTCAATTATTCCAAAAGGTGTCGGAAAAGTTCCTTTTACCCAATTTAGGTCGCCAAGATTAGGCTTAATTAAAACTTTTTTTGAACCAGGTTCCAAAATACTCACCCCAAGAACATGTTGAGTCAGCCAACTTGTTGGACCCGAAGCCCATCCATGACAGAGGCTGTGTCTAAATTGTTCGTAACAGTAGTTACCATACGTTTTGTGTATATCAATTTTTTCTTCAGGTACAACCTCATCAATACGAGCTCCATTTTTTATCCAATCAATATCAAAATCTTCCCAAAAAGTAGTAGCACCCAGATCAAGCATACTCCCCCAATATTCACGAATATTATCGATTGCCCCTTGATAATCACCTGCTTTAGCCCGTGCCTCAAGCATATAATAGCCGTAGAAAGTAGACATTTTATGGACTCCATTCTTGCTTAAAATTTCTTGATTTGCTATTTCGGGTTCAAGTAAACCAGATATGGAGAGTAGGGCTGCAGCTTGTTTGGAATCGGACATATGAGGAACATATTTTTTTAGCTTTCCAACTGCTTTTTTACACAATTTCATTGTATCAAACTCTCCCAGAATCTCACACAATTCTACCCCAGCATCAAACGTCATAATCATTAAAGACTGTAAACCTGCATGAACGGCATCTTGGTTTTCACTAGAGGGCCAGTCCAGAAATCGAACACCATCTAGATTTTCTTTTCCTATTTCATCTATTTTAGTATATAGTAAATTCAGTAATCCAATAATATATTCTCTTTGTTCCTCTAAATAATTCATATTTCCATGGTAGTGATACCAATTTTGATGAATTAATAACCACCACATTGAGTAAGAACTAATTCCATTCATCCAGTTTGGTAAGGGTGTTAGATCTCGGGCAAGATCTAAGCTTTTTGGAACAACCTTATTATATCCGAAAACTGAATTTATTGTCATTACCTCTGGGTGCATATCACCTACCCAAACCAATCGATCCCTCTTGATACCGTCCCATAAATAATCTTGCATATTTAAATGAACAGTATATGCTCCTGTCATCCATATTTTATTAAGTTTTTCATCATCACAAGAAAAAGATCCTCTATACGGGATATCCCTGTATCTAAATACAGCACTGATTTCTTTAATTTCAATTTTTGTTTCAGGATCTAAAAGATCAATTCTTACAAATCGAAAACCAGTTTCACCGATACATGTTCTTCCCAACCATGGTAGTTGAAGTTTAAAGTCGCGCATGGCATGATCATTTGTTGCTCCGTCATAACCAACTTCACTCATGGTTTCTCCCACTGATTCACCAAATCTCAGCCTAATGTTTCCCGGAGGATTATTGTTATTTATGGTAGTTACAATTTCAATTCCTCCCTGAATTTGAATGCCAAAATCAATTATTAAACCGGATTTTAATTCTTTATCATTTTCAAGGACAAGATATTTTCCTTGGTTCAAATCTGCTTGACCGACTCCAGGGTTTAAAATACTTTCTGCATTTATAACCATGGTTTCAGTATTATCTGATTTCCAAACAATACGAGTTGGTGTTAAAAATTTTTGAGTTAGTTCTGTTGAGCGTATATGTGAAATTGATGACTCTAATAAAGGAGGAATTTGAGCTAATGACCATGATGAAATAAAAAATAAAAATATTCCAGTTAATTGAATTTTTTTTG
>PAHA01000013.1 GCA_002711215.1 Flavobacteriaceae bacterium | reverse complement strand
TTTCTTCTTTTTTAATTAGTATTCAATAATTTGTATAACAGGGATTTTAAGGATCTTTAGTTTTTTGGAATGCTCTCAGGATGTTCTTTTTCAAAAACACTTTATTTCAATATCATTTTCATTTGATGTTTTAGATTTTTTTTCACTTTAAAGTAATTCGTTTTTTTTGCAAGATTCACCCATTCATTTGGATCTTTCTCGTGATCATAAAGTTCTTCATCTCCATCTGAGCATAGTGTGTATCTGTACTTATGATCAACAACTGAATAATGAATTTCTCTTGTTTCTTCAAATAATTTATTATTTTGAATGGCTGTTAAAATAGGTCTGTTTTCCCATTGGTCGTTCTCCGGAGATTTTAACAAAGGGACAAGAGATTTCCCATCAAACCCTTCATATCCATTATTATCGTACGTATTTTCGGTTAACTGACAAATATCGAGAAGCGTAGGATACAAATCAATCAGCGAAACTGGCTTATTGCAAATGAGTTGATCTTTTTTTGAGTCTAGGATACTAACAAATAGTGGGACTTTTGTTGACTCATTCCACAAGTGCCATTTTTGGATACAATCCTTTTCTCCAATATGGTAGCCATTATCGGATGTTAGAATAATAATTGTATTTGCCTTATAAGAACTATTGTTCAACGCGTCAATAATTCTTCCTATTTGTTCATCTATAAAAGCCATTGAGGCAAGATAGGCCTGAATCCATTCTTTCCATGCCTTATCACCTCCAGCTTTAATAAGTGCCTCATACTTTTTAAATCCCCAAACCCAGCGATTTTTTAAAGTATGGGCGCAATCCTCTCTGTCCCCTTTTAAGTAGGGAGGGAGGGTGATTTTATTAATTGGAAATAATTTAAAATATTCTTCAGGCACGTAAAGCGGTGTGTGGGGCCTTATAAATCCAACACCAAGAAAAAAAGGATTATCATGTTTTCTACTTAAAACATCAATGGCAAAATCAGCAGATATTTCGTCTGGCAGCTTATCTCGGTTATATGAATCAATATATTTGAAAGGTTTGTTTGAATTGCCATTGTACCATCCTTTGGCCCCAGGAATGTCATTTTCTTTGTCTGCTTTCCACTGGGGTATATCAGATAGGGGAGCATAATCTAAATCTCTATGCATATCGTAAATAGGCAAATACTCTTTCCATTGATCGTAATGATTTGAATGGGCTGTCCATTCTGCATTTCCCTTACCCTTCCATGGCCATGGGCCATAATCGGGTTTTATTCCATATTCTGTATAAAAATCTCCACCCTCTCCCTCGTGAAATAATTTACCGGTACCGTACACACTGTAGCCATTATTTCTAAATTGAAGTGGCATTAAAATACGACTCTTTAATCCTTTAATTTTATCCAATTTCCTAAATCCAAAGTTATTAATGGAATGTGGATACAACCCAGACATCAAACACACCCTTGATGGCCCACATACGGGCACCGGTGTATGGGCATTGGAAAATACCACCCCTTGTTTACTCAGGTGATCAATATTTGGAATTTTTGATTTTGGATGTCCCGGAGGATGAAGCGCCCAATCATTCAAATCATCGCAAATAATAAACAGCACATTAGGTTTATTTAAAAGATCTAACTTTTTTGAAAAAGCTGGTTTCTGAATTTTATCATTAAATTCTTTATTCTTTTTAATTTTATTGCACACGTCATGTTCAAACTTATTGATAGACATCTCCTCTATCTCAATTTGTGAAGACTGATTTTTAGTAACAGTTTTAGAGATAAAAATGAGCACAAAAATAAAGGGTAATACTAAAATATTTATATTCATGTTAATTTAAAATTAAATTGAATTTTTTCAAGTTTGTTCTGCTTTATCTCTTTTGTGATTCAATGATATTTTAAAAATTTCAGTTTCGGCAACAGCTTTTAAGTCAGATCGTATAAACAATCGTTTAAATACTTTTCTTTGAATTATTTTGAGTGCACTCGTGTCTTATCAAAGTTATTTGATTAAATTTTAATTCACCAATACAACTTTAACCTCTTCTGGAGCATTGTACTTTGATGTCACTCCATTTTCGGTTTTTCTATGTTCTATTTCAATTATTCCAAAAGGTGTCGGAAAAGTTCCTTTTACCCAATTTAGGTCGCCAAGATTAGGCTTAATTAAAACTTTTTTTGAACCAGGTTCCAAAATACTCACCCCAAGAACATGTTGAGTCAGCCAACTTGTTGGACCCGAAGCCCATCCATGACAGAGGCTGTGTCTAAATTGTTCGTAACAGTAGTTACCATACGTTTTGTGTATATCAATTTTTTCTTCAGGTACAACCTCATCAATACGAGCTCCATTTTTTATCCAATCAATATCAAAATCTTCCCAAAAAGTAGTGGCACCCAAATCAAGCATACCCCCCCAATACTCACGAATATTATCGATTGCCCCTTGATAATCACCTGCTTTAGCCCGTGCCTCAAGCATATAATAGCCGTAGAAAGTAGACATTTTATGGACCCCATTCTTGCTTAAAATTTCTTGATTTGCTATTTTGGGTTCAAGCAAACCAGATATTGATAGTAGGGCTGCAGCTTGTTTGGAATCGGACATATGAGGAACATATTTTTTTAGCTTTCCAACTGCTTTTTTACACAATTTCATTGTATCAAACTCTCCCAGAATCTCACACAATTCTACCCCAGCATCAAACGTCATAACCATTAAAGACTGTAAACCTGCATGAACGGCATCTTGGTTTTCACTAGAGGGCCAGTCAAGAAATCGAACACCATCTAGATTTTCTTTTCCTATTTCATCTATTTTAGTATAAAGTAAATTCAGTAATCCAATAATATATTTTCTTTGTTCCTCTAGATAATTCATATTTCCATGATAGTGATACCAATTTTGATGAATTAATAACCACCACATTGAGTAAGAACTAATTCCATTCATCCAGTTTGGTAGGGGTGTTAGATCTCGTGCAAGATCTAAGCTTTTTGGAACAACCTTATTATACCCGAAAACTGAATTTATTGTCATTACCTCTGGGTGCATATCACCTACCCAAACCAATCGGTCCCTCTTGATACCGTCCCATAAATAATCTTGCATATTTAAATGAACAGTATATGCTCCTGTCATCCATATTTTATTAAGTTTTTCATCATCACAGGAAAAAGATCCTCTATACGGGATATCCCTGTATCTAAATACAGCACTGATTTCTTTAATTTCAATTTTTGTTTCAGGATCTAAAAGATCAATTCTTACAAATCGAAAACCAGTTTCACCGATACATGTTCTTCCCAACCATGGAAGTTGAAGTTTAAAGTCGCGCATGGCGTGATCATTTGTTGCTCCATCATAACCAACTTCACTCATGGTTTCTCCCACTGATTCACCAAATCTCAGCCTAATGTTTCCTAGTGGATTATTGTTATTTATGGTAGTTACAATTTCAATTCCTCCCTGAATTTGAATGCCAAAATCAATTATTAAACCGGATTTTGATTCTTTATCATTTTCGAGGACAAGATATTTTCCTTGGTTCAAATCTGCTTGACCGACTCCAGGGTTTAAAATACTTTCCGCATTTATAACCATGGTTTCAGTATTATCTGATTTCCAAACAATACGAGTTGGTGTTAAAAATTTTTGAGTTAGTTCTGTTGAGCGTATATGTGAAATTGATGACTCTAATAAAGGAGGAATTTGAGCAAATGACCCTGATNAAATAAAAAATAAAAATATTCCAGTTAATTGAATTTTTTTTGAGAAAATCATTTTAGAATTATTTATTACACNTAGAAAAAATGAATATTTAAGTGAAATNAAAAAATCAATCAAATATTATTATTAAATNATTTTTTTATTTNTNGTANNAAGGGTCTAATATTGNCTNAANAACAAATTAATTTTTACCTTTTTAAATAATAAAATCAAATCTATTTCAGAAATGAAATAGATTTGATTTAGTTTCAATGTCATCTATTAATGTTAAAAGAATTTGATAACATTTAAAAAAATATGTTTTACCACCCAGGATTTTGAGTAAGATTTGGGTTTCCATTCAAGATATCGATATGTATTGGCCATAATTCATTTTTAGAATTGTAGCCTGTTTGACTGCTTTGTGGTCCATCTAGGACAGCTTGCTCCAAATCTCCCCATCTCTGTAAATCAGGATATTCTTGGAATTCACCAGAGAGTTCCCACAATCTTTCTTGTTTAATGTCATTCAAAGTCACAGATGCTAATGGAGATATACCGGCTCTTTCCCTAACTTGATTTATGTATGGAAGTGCGGCTGCAGGGTTACCTGTACCTACGTAAGCTTCAGCTAACATTAAAAGAACATCTGCATAACGAATTAAGATTAGATCAGTTTCATTTCTAAATATAAAGTTATCAGCATTTGCTCTAAATTTAGATGTCCCTAGACCAGTAGTCTCATCGTAAACAGTTGGATCAAAATTTCTAAACTCTGTGTATGTTGATTCATCATTCCATACTATGTTTTCACCTGTTAGGAAATGAGTATATGTTCTTAGAGCTGAAACATTTGCCCTAGAATCATTTGGATCAAAAGAATCAAAAAAGTCACCTGTGAATCCCCACTGCATAAAGCCACCGAATTCAGTATACCCAGGAGCTGAAAGCCCCCAAGCAAATAAATGTTGGAAATCGTCTACTTGGGGAAATGAAAAGCCNACAATTACCTCTTCATTAAACTCATTATCTACATCAAAAATTCTGTTATAATCATCAACTAATGAGTATGTTCCGGATTGTACAACCTCGAGTAGTTTATCAGCTGCAAGTTGGTAATTTTCTGTTTGTTGAAGTGGAAGACCTGCCATTTGTAAGTATACTTCTCCCAAAAGTGATTTTGCAGAGCCAATAGTTGGTCTTGAATTTTCAGAGGGTGGTCTGGTCACTGGTAAACGAGTTTCAGCGTACTGAAGGTCAGCAACAATTTCCTTGTAAACGTCAGCCACTGGACTTCGAGGAAAACTACTATTATCTTTCGTCGAGGAACCGTCTGTACTAAGGTGAAGTGGTACATCACCTAAAAACCTAACTAACCAAAAATAATTAAATGCTCTGACCCATCTAGCCTCTGCTATGTATGTTTCAACCTCAGCTTGGCTTAGATCAGAAGCTCTGTTGGCATTTTCAATGATTGTATTGGCATTCATAATTGCAGAATATGCCTGAACCCATAAACGTTTCGAAAAATTTGTTGTAGTGTTATAGGTCATGTAAGTATATACACCTGTATTATTTTCATTAGAGGGGAATCTAGTCATTGTAGCTGGTGAAGGTCCACTACATGCAGGCCATAGGAGGAAGAAGAATTCCCTATCTGAATATAGTGCGTCATACATGCCAGTTACGGCAGCTTCAACATTTTCTTTATTCTGAAAGAAATTGTTGGGTGTTAATTCAGAAAATGGAACTTCCTCTAAATCTGCACAAGAATAGGGTAATCCAATCATGTAAAATAATACCAAAAATCCTTTCATAATCAATGAAGATTTTAATCTTAATTTAACTTTATTTTGTGTAGAGATTATATTTTTCATTATATGTTTTTTTAAAAGTTAAGTGTAAGTCCAACTAAATATTGTCTAGTTGCAGGAAATCCACCAGCATCAACACCTGGAGCTAACTGACCAGCAAAACCGACTCCAGTATTCACATCGGGGTCAAGACCAGAATAATTAGTAATGGTAAAGATGTTTGTACCTGTTAAATAAATTTCCGCAGCAGAAAGAAATTGAAAATTATCAACCGGTAAATTATATCTTAAGCTTATATTCTTTAGTCTGAGATAACTACCATCCTCAACAAAAGCATCTGAGAACAATATATTGAGACCGCTACCTACTCTAGGATACCTTGCATCATTATGCTGATTGCCTTCTGTCCACCTATTATTATAATAATCAACTAATTGGTTAGCTCCATTATGAGCTCCAGTTCCAGAACCTAGTTGAAAATTAGTTAGGTTAGCAATGTCGTTACCGACAGAGCCTTCAAAGAACAGGTTGAGTGAAAAGTCTTTATACACAAAATCATGATTCCATCCAAAAATGAAATCAGGATTTGGATTACCAATAATTGTTTTATCCTCACCAAAAGAAACAGTTCTAGTTATTGTTCCATCATCGTCAAGGTCATTNTACCTNGGCCAACCAGGTTGGAAAAAACCTTGTAAAGTGGCAAGGTCAGTTGTGCCATCAGAGTTTGCATCGGATGATTGATATAGCCCCTGTGTAACAAGACCATAAAAGGCACCAAAATCATTCCCAGGCACAAAAAGATTAACATAAGGTTGGCTTGGTTCAGTTGGTAGAACCCTGCCTCCTGGAACAAAGTCTCTGTTACCCAAATTAATAACACGTGATTTATTGAATGTAATATTGAAAGAATTATTCCATGAAAAGTCGTCTTTGTTAATNATATCTGAATTAATTAAAAATTCAAAACCCTCATTTTCAATTTCGCCAAGATTTACAAGAGCAGATGAAAAACCAGTTTGTGGAGGAATTATTACGGTCTGAAGNAGNTCAGTTGTATTTTTTTTGTAATAATCTGCAGTAANACTAACCTTNTTATTAAATAGACCTACATCCAACCCAATATTAAATGANGTTGTAGTTTCCCACTGAAGATCNTCATTATTNACNCTNGTTGGACTAATTCCGAAATTTACTTGATTTCCAACTCCTGATTGGATTAANCCGTTAGGGGCTGTGGAATCTAAAGTTCTAAATTCGGTCCCAAAGGTTATTAAAGATGAATAAGGGGCTATTGCTTGACTACCAACTTGTCCCCANGATGTCCTTATTTTTAGATTATTAATAGACTCTGATTCAAAATAATCTTCGTTAGATAAAACATAGGCAGCACCAAAAGANGGAAAATACCCCCATTTATTATTAGTTGCAAATCTAGAGGAGCCATCAGCACGAAATGTNGCATTTAGTAAATANTTATTGTCAAAAACATAATTTGCTCTTGCAAAGAATGAATTCAGAGTTGAAAGAATTCTACTTGANGTAACCCTTTGGACATCAGCTACTCCAATATTGTCAGGACCAAATTCATCAGTTGGAAAATCTGTACCTCTAGAAGTAAAATCAATTTCATTAAACCAACTAGTCTCTGCACCTAAAGTAAGTGTAAGATCGNTTCTTGAATCAAAATCATTTGTGTANGTAAAATAATTACTTGANACAAAATCATTTCTTTTAAATTCTGCTAAAAATGCACTACTCTGGTCNAAACTAATNGCACTTCTGTTGTAATTTCTGGGATTGACAGACCTTANATTTACAGAGGTNTTATTNGAAAAAGTTAGGTTTTCNATAATATTGAATGTGGTATTTAAACTGACTAAAACATTATTAGTACGAGTTTGAAATTCTCTATTTTCTAANGTTGTTANTGGNCTAGTNAAAGGAAATGCATCAAGTCCNATACCAACATAATCCTGACCTAAAATAATAGGGGCTCCAGCAGCTGCTGAGAATGTTGAACCAGCCCTTGAACCTTGCAGTGGGTTTGGATTTTCNGTTTCACTATATGAGAATGAGGTTTTAAAATCAAACGAAACCCAATCTGATGCCTTAAAAAATGTATTTAATCTGAGNGTTCCTCTTTTAAAACCACTATCTTTAANTACACCCTGGTCGTTCAANAAATTTGCGGNAGCTGATATTCTTATTGTCTCATTACCAGTAGAGAGATTTAATCCTAANTCTGTCCTTTCTCCNGGCTGAAGGATTTCGTCTTGCCAATCAGTNACAGAGGAGGAATAGTCAGNTGAATTTAGTGGAGGNATAGCTCCACCGGGTTGGATTAGTCTTGCTTCGTTAACCATATTTATATAGTCATTCCTATTTGAAATTACATCATACCTNTCAACTGGACTTGACATTGACCTGTTACTGTAAACTTCGAATGAGGTACGACCCTCAACTCCAGANTTTGTGGTTACAATAACTACTCCATTTGCTCCTCTAGCTCCGTAAATNGCNGTAGCAGANGCATCTTTNAGTATCTCAAATGATTGAATTTCATTTGGGCTGAATATAGGAGCCTGAGTTAGTGGAACACCATCTACTACCCATAGTGGGNCATTACTACCATTTATTGAATTATTTCCCCTAATTCTAATTTGTGGTGCAGTGCCTGGTGCTGCTGTTGTGTTTGTAACCCTNACTCCNGAGGTTCGCCCCTGTAATACCTGAGAAATATCATTAAAAATGGCGGTCTCGAATTCTTCNGCTGANACTGAAGCAACTGAACCGGTGAGGTCAGATTTTTTTTGGCTACCATAACCAATTACTAATACTTCATCNAAGGAAGCNCTATCAAGCTCTAGAAGAGCATCGATTGAACTTAAACCTNCTATTTCGTATGATTGAGTTTTATATCCAATATAAGAAATCATTAATTTCGAATTTTCATTTTCCAAGGTAATTGCGAAATTTCCTTCAAAATCAGATGATACACCGTTATTAGTTCCCTCCTCAATTATTGAAGCACCAGGTAATGGAACTCCATCTGAATCTTTAACAGTNCCATTNACTGTTTTTTGAGCAAATAAAACTCCTACTGTAAATANACAGAAAAAGAGNAATNNATTTTTGATAATTTTTAATTTAACTTCCATATAAATTATTTANTTATTTNGTTAATAANAANTTANTNAATTGNNATNNGANAATTTGNTTTAATAAAAAGTAGAGTTTTAAACTACCTGANTATTTAANTNTANTTTANATTNTATAANTTTTTATTTTGTTCAAAATNTATCATGTTTNTACNATGAATCTGAAAAAATATTTTGAANAATATCTANTNTTANANGTTTNTTCNAGTNAAAATAATTTCAGNATACTTTAAAAANNAAGCAATAAATTATTGNAAANAGANCANANTAATTNNAANCGTTTTTAAACTNTAATNTGTTGTAATTTNTTGATCTTGAATTNTTTATTTTAGTNAANNTAATTTAAAAAAAAAAANTGTCTNTCCTGTAGTAACCTGTANCTATCCTGCAGTTACCTNTTTTTATAAAAGAAATTATTTACTAAATTGTNCTNTTAAATTNCACATTGAAAAAATTTACACCCTTTCTGTTNTTCCTTTCTGCCTTTTTTTTGGCCNTGATTGCCAAGGGTATTTTCAATGGCACTCCAAAGGAACAAATCGAGCTATTGACTTCCGAAGAAGATTATCAGGTGAATGTGTCCATTCCAGAAGTGATCAATTATAATTTTGATGTCAAACCCATCCTTTCTGACAAATGTTATGTCTGTCATGGACCAGATCCAAAAGCAGTTCAGGGCAAGCTGAGGCTCGATCAAAAAANAGATTGGTACAGNATTAGTCAGGAGGATCCTGAAAAACAAATCATTGCTCCCTCGAATATCGAAAAAAGCGAGTTAATTGACAGAATACGTTCCCAGAGAGCTTCTCATCAGATGCCTCCGCCCGANTCCAACTTAGTGCTTTCGGAAAGAGAGAAATTGGTAATTGAACGATGGATTGAACAAGGAGCAAAATGGGAATCCCACTGGGCCTATCTCCCCCCTGAGAAAGGCACTGTTCCAAANACAGTCGATAAATANACNAATGAGATCGATNAATTTATACGTGCNGCACAANATAAAGTTTCTCTAAAGGCATCTCAAAGGGCTGCAAAAGAAATATTACTNAGGCGCTTGTATTTTGATGTAATCGGATTACCTCCCTCGGTTAACGCCATTGACAATTTTCTNAATGACAAGGNGGCTAATGCCTATGAAAAANTAGTTGACACATTNCTATCTTCAACCGCCTATGGTGAGAGAATGGCTTCNAATTGGATGGATATTTCACGATATGCNGACACCAATGGATANCAAGACGATACGGAACGNTTTATGTGGCCTTGGCGGGATTGGGTGATCCATGCNTACAATAAAAACATGCCATATGACCAATTTGTCAAATGGCAATTGGCCGGNGATATGCTTCCCNATGCCACCCAAGAGCAAATTTTAGCTACAGGTTTTAACCGTAACCATATGATTACCCAAGAGGGNGGGGTAATTGAAGAGGAATATCGAGTGGAATATGTTGCGGACAGAACTGTCACCACCGCCAAATCCTTTATGGGGTTGACCATGGAATGTGCCCGTTGCCACGATCATAAATACGATGATCTCACACAAAAAGACTTTTTTAATCTTTACAGCTTTTTCAATAAATTGGAGGAGAAAGGAGTGATTGGATATCAAGAAATTGCTGAGCCTAAAATTAAGTTGACCCGAGAAATGGTCGATAAAGAGCTTCAATTTGTTCAATGGCCAGACAGTATCCAGTTGGTTGAAGTGATGGTAATGGAAGAGGTTGAAAATTTAAGAAACACATATGTACTTAACCGCGGTGCTTATGATGCTCCCACTGATATTGAAACCATGGGAGGAATGCCTGAAAATATTCTAAAGTTCGATGCACGTTTCTCAAAAGACCGTCTCGGTCTAGCAGATTGGCTTTTTGATGTTAAAAACCCATTAACAGCTCGGGTAGCTGTTAATAATCTGTGGCAACAATTTTTTGGAAGCGGGATTGTAGCCACACCCACCGATTTTGGTAATCAAGGCGCGCTGCCTTCTCATCCAAAGTTGTTAGATTGGTTGGCGGTTACTTTCATGGAAGAGGGTTGGGACATTAAAAAAATGATTAAAAGGATAGTGATGTCTTCTACTTACCAGCAATCGAGTAGACCGACTCATGTGCAACTAAAAAAAGATCCCAAAAACGAATTTTTATCGGTATTTCCCCGACAAAAGCTCACAGCAGAAATGATTCGCGACAATGTTTTGGTTAGTAGTGGCTTGTTTGTAGATAAATTGGGAGGACCTAGTGTTAAGCCGTATCAACCCCCAGGATTATGGGATGACCTTACAGGCGGCAGTACTTCCAATTCATTAAAACGTTACATCATGTCCAAAGATGGAAACCAATACCGCAGAAGCCTTTATACCTATTGGAAACGAACAGCCCCGCCACCTGGTATGATAACCTTCGATGCGGCCACGCGTGAATATTGCACGGTGGAACGACAGAAAACAAGCACTCCACTGCAGTCGCTTATTTTACTAAATGATCCACAGGTTCAGGATGCCGCATCGGCTATCGCTAGTTTGATTTTGGACAGTGGGATGAAATCAAATAAAGAACGTGTTATTGCCATTCACCGGCGGATTACAGGGAGAGTTCCTACCAAAAAAACATTATCAGAAATGATTGATTATTTAGAGGATATTGCTAAAATACATGGGGATAAAGACTCCGATTTTTCAGCAGCAGAAATCCTGCACAAGTCTTTTACCTCATTGTCTTTATTAATATACAACCTGGATGAAACTTCACAGAAAAGTTGATTTATGGAAGCACTTAATAAATATTTTTTAAACAACAACCGCCGTCACTTTTTAAAAAATTTAGGTTTTGGAATTGGTGGATTGGCTTTGGGTTCTATTTTGGACCCTATTGGCATAAGTTCCTCTGAGCCAGTGGGTCCTCAATTGCAGGCTGGGCCTTTACCTTTGCCTCATTTCGCTCCCAAAGCCAAAAGGGTTATTTATCTCTTTCAGAGTGGTGGACCTTCCCAGCTGGATCTATTTGACTACAAGCCCTATTTGAACCAATACCGTGGGATGGACCTACCTGATTCTATAAGGAAAGGACAGCGACTCACAGGAATGACATCCGGTCAGGATAGGTTTCCAGTGACGGGGAGTTTGTTTAATTTCAATCAATATGGTGCTTCTCGTGCGTGGGTTAGCGATTTAATGCCTCATGTATCTAAAATTGTAGACGAGCTTTGTTTTGTAAAATCCATGCACACAGAAGCTATTAACCACGATCCTGCAATTACTTTTTTTCAAACGGGATCTCAGTTACCTGGCCGACCTAGTATTGGGTCTTGGATGAGCTATGGCTTGGGGAGTTTAAATGAAAATCTACCATCTTTTATAGTATTATTATCCACAGGTAATGGCAAGCCCCAGCCCCAACCGCTGTATTCCCGACTTTGGGGGAATGGTTTTTTGAGTTCGCTGCACCAAGGAGTTCAGTTTCGCTCTGGTAAAGATCCCGTACTATACTTGCAAAACCCTGATGGTGTCTCTAACAGTGAGCGCAGGAAAATGCTGGATCATTTGGCTAAAATAAATGAAGCTGAGGAAAGGACTTTTGGAGACCCAGAAATCAATAGTAGGATTTCCAATTACGAGATGGCCTATAGAATGCAAACTTCTGTTCCTGATGTAATGGACATCAGCGATGAGCCCGATTATATATTGAGAATGTATGGGAAAAACTCTTACAAGCCTGGTACCTATGCCGCAAATTGTCTTTTGGCGCGACGCTTAGTGGAAAAAGATGTACGCTTTGTTCAGCTCTACCACACTGGGTGGGACCAACACGACAATTTACCAGCGCAAATAAAACGCCAGGCCGAAGATGTAGATCAAGGCACTGCTGCACTGATCATGGATCTTAAACAAAGAGGATTGCTGGAGGATACCCTTGTGATATGGGGAGGGGAGTTTGGCAGAACTAATTTTTGTCAGGGCAGATTAACGGATACAGATTACGGTAGAGACCACCACCCTCGATCTTTTACCATTTTTATGGCAGGGGGTGGAATCAAGCCTGGTTTTACCTACGGTGAAACCGATGATTTTGGCTATAATATTGTCAAAGATCCCATGCATGTCCACGATCTTCAAGCGACTTTATTAAATCAATTCGGTATCGATCACGAGAAAATGATCTATAAAACACAAGGTAGAAGATTTCGACTGACCGATGTTGCTGGGGAAGTAAAGAAGGCCATTTTATCCAGTTGATACTATGGATTTCGTAACTGAAATAATAGCATATATAGGTAGGTTTCATCCCTTGGTTTTGCATTTACCCATCGGTTCCTTGTTGATGACTTTTTTGCTTTTGTTGGTTTCAAAATTTCAAAAGATTCCAATGGATAAATCCATACGAATAGGAATCGATTTTTCTTTTGCTGGAGCTTTTTTTTCGGCCATGTTAGGGTATTTTCTCTCATTGGATTCCGCTTACGATTTTGAGACTTTAAAGTTTCACTTTTGGGCAGGGATCGTTACATTATTGCTAACTCTTGGATTGAGTATTGTCCATCGAATGAAAAATAAAGAAAATGTGTTTTTTGTTGGTTTTCTAATAACCTTGGTGGCTTTGTCGGTTACAGGACATAAAGGAGCCCAAATTACCCATGGGGATGATTTTCTATCCACTGCTGAGTTATTTGAAATTCAGCCAGTAATTGTAAAAATAGATTCCTTGGATTACTACAAAGAAGTTGTTCATCCTATCTTTGAAGATAAATGTATCAGTTGTCACAACGCCAATAAAAGCAAAAGCGATTTGAGGCTAGACCGATACGATCTAATTTTAAAAGGAGGGGAACGTGGTAGTCTTTTTAATACAGAAAATACAACTAAGGGGCGATTGATAAAATACATTGACTTGCCCTTGGAGGACAAACTCCACATGCCACCAAAGAATAAGTCGCAGCTTACCAAAGAGGAGAAATGGCTATTAACCCATTGGGTAAACTCTAAGGCCTATTTAGAGCAAAAAATAGTAAGCTTAGATGAAGACGAGCTTTTGAAAAACAATGTTATGTCATTTTTGGGGATTGGACAGAAGGTGAAGCCTGCAGATCGAAATGTGCTGGCCAAGCTAGATGCTGACGGTTTTAGAATTAAGCCCAATGCCATTCACGACAATTTGCTTAGGCTTAAGTACCTCAAAAATACTATTGATAAGCAGCAGATTGAAGCTTTAGCCGCGATTAAAGATCAATTGGTTGAACTAGACTTAAGTCATACCAATTTCAATGACTACAAAGCTACAGCACTCTCCGAGTTTCCACGACTAAAGATTTTACGTATGGACAATACACCCATCGGAGACACTACTTTGTCTTATTTTAATTCCAGTAATTTAGAGTTACTAAACTTGTGTAATACCAATGTTTCCTATGCTGGCATCAAAAACATTTTGACACAATCTCCTCCTAAAACCATTTATGCTTGGAATACAAAGATCGATCAAAATCAAAAGCAACAACTGGCGTTAATTGCCCCATCGGTTATAAATTTTGGTACTTCAGATTTGTTCTCTGAGGAGTTAAAACTGGGTGCTCCTGAGCTTTTAAATCAAAATACTATTTTCAAGGACAGCATAGGCATTGCTTTTGATGTTCCAAAGGTGAAGGACATCAATATTCACTATACCCTTGACGGCAGTATACCCGACAAAAATTCCCCTATTTACAAGAACCCGATTCCATTGTTACAATCTGCTACCCTTAAAGCGAAATCGATTAAGCAAGGATGGAAAGATAGCGAGACGATCGAAACCCCTTTTTTTAAAAAAAATATTCAGGTGGTATCTTATGAGATAAAAAATAATTTGAGTCCTACTTTTTCTATCAGCCATCATGTGAATTTTACTTTCGAGGGGAATGATTCCATTTTATTTGACGGAAAAAAAGGAGAGAGGGTATACCGTGGAACTAGTATTGAACATGGAAAAACATGGCTGGGGGTGGTTGAAGAAGATTTAGAATTGGTATTGAAAATTAAGTATCCAGAAAAAATCAATCACATTACATTGAGTTTATTAGAAAACTTAGACATGAGAGCGGTATTTCCCAAAAAAATAGCTGTTTATGGAAAGTCCTCCTCAAGTCAATATGAACTTATAAAGACATTAGATATTCCTGTTCAAGATCACCCCGATGAAAGGATTTCCTATTTTAAGGACTTTACCTTGGATGTAAATTTAAAAGGCAAGGACGAGTTGATGATCCGTGCTTTTAATCACATGAAATTTCCAGATGCACCGGTTTACAAGAAATTGAAAAAACAAAATACTTGGATATTTGTCGATGAAATAATTGTCTGGTAAATAGTGTAAGTACCAAAACACTTACTTAGATGAATTTCTTACCTCGAGAGATTCAATTGGCTATAATTTTAGTAGTTCAAAGTCAATATCTAAGATAATAATTCAAGTTACATCAAAGAAATAGATAAAATTCTCTCTTTGCAATACTGCAGGTGCATACATGGTATTCCCTGCTAATAAAATCAATAAAAAAATGACCATCATTGGATGTTGTGGTTTGAATTGATAAATTAGAGATAGATTTGATCTTAAATTAAAGCATAATATATCCTAAAGCTTGCCATACTATGTTTAAATGTATTACGGCATGTTGAGTTTTGTAAAATAATTCTCGTTGGAGATTAAGATTTTTAATGGGAATATCCCAAACTGTTTAGATAAATCATTTAATATGTATTAGATTTATTTTTTAAATTTGAATGTATGAAAGATGCAAAATATTTAATGGCCTTTAGTGTTCCAATTAGTGTATTGTTAAGTATATACTTAAAAGAACTTTTTTCATATACCTCAGTGATTTACGTATTTCTTTTCGTACCCGTTGTTGAACTTTTTTTACCCACGAATCTAAGTACTTTTTCAGAACAAGAAACCAAAAGCAGGTTGAAAGACAGATTTTTTGATTGGCTTCTTTATTTAAACGTTCCAATCATTTATCTAATTTTATTCTTTGGTTTATACTCATTTGCTAATTACGATATCAAGCCATACGAATATCTTGGATTTATACTATCGTTAGGAATTCTTTTAGCTACAAACGCTGTAAATGTTGCACATGAGTTAGGACATAGAAAAAATACATTTGATGTTTTTAT
>PAHA01000012.1 GCA_002711215.1 Flavobacteriaceae bacterium | reverse complement strand
AAGAAATAATAAAAGGCACCAACCCTCTTGTACCTGATAGTGACAATGATGGATTATTGGATGGTAAAGAAATACAAATAGGAACAAATCCTTTAAATATGGATACTGATATGGATAAACTTTTGGATGGAGACGAAATCAAATATGGAACTGATCCTCTTAATCCCGATACCGATGGTGACAGTATAATGGACGGAGATGAAATCGAAAATGGAAAAGATCCAAATTTTGACGACTCTAATAATGAAATTTTAGTTTCCGAAGTACTCACTCCAGGAGCATCCAACCGTTTGGAATCCAGTTGGACCATTATGAATATTGAAAAATATCCCAACGCAATAGTTGAAGTTTACAACAGAAATGGACAAAAAGTGTTCTCTCAAAAGGGATACAACAACAATTGGCAAGGAGATTTTAAAGGCAGTAGGCTCCCAGGAGGTTCCTATTACTACAACATTTACATTCCTGAATTGGATAAAATATATAGTGGTTGGATATTCCTCACCTACTAAAGTTTAAATCAATTTTTTTGATTGAATAATGAAGAAAAGAGATCTATTTACTCAAAGCAGAAACGGCTACCCCTGCCGAAATTTCTTTTTGGATTTCATCCAAAATATTCCTATCCAGAAAGTTACCATCTTTGATAACCGCTTGAATATCTTTGGTATTTCCAATATCCTCTAATGGATTTTTATTCAATAAAATAAGATCTGCGATATAGTCCTTTTTAACCAAGCCCAATGAATCCTCCATTCTAAAATACATTGCAGGTTGAAGCGTGGCTGTTCTCAGTGACTGAAGTTCAGTTAGTCCACTTTCTACCATAAGTTCCAATTCATAATGAAGACTGAATCCAGGGGTCAAATATCCCAATGGGGTATCTGTACCCGCCATCAGTGGAATTTCAATTTTTGCCATTTCTCCTGTCGTGGATTGTATCCAATCAGAAAACTTTTTTTGGTCTGGGTTGATTTCATCATCGGATGCTGCGGCATTTTTTTCCCATTGTTTCATCGTTTTTTTAGGAAGTAATTTAAAACTCTCCCGCCAAAAAGGTTCCCTAAAAATTTTATAAATAGGTACCTTATAAATTGATAAGGTAGGTACTTGATAGGCCTCGTATTTTTTAATGCTATCCAAAATGGAATAGTAAGCCTCTAAGGCTAAATTATCAATCGCGAATTGTTTTTGCGCGCGGTGAATGTTTCCTCTCAATTCCCTGCCAGACAATGACGACTTATTCAATAGCATTTTACCTCGCTGCTGCAAGATAGAATCACTATTTTCTACAGCTTCTAATTCAAGATTTTTAATGTGTTCCAAACTATTTAAACCCAATGAAATTGCGTGGGTGATTTCCATACTCAATGGAACATGCCCCGCCAACCTCAGATTCTCTCGGGCAGCAATTGCTGCTATAGCTTCAAACTGCTCTGGACTCAACATCTCGTAGGCTTTGAGAAAATCCACCCCTTGTGCTACCAATCGCTCAGTTTCCTCAATACTTTCAGAAACCGTTCTCGTTCGGATAGAGAGTTCTGGAAGAAAAGAACCGTTGTAAACATTAAAATTTCCATCAATTAAAGGGCCCGCAATTTTTACCCTTGGGTGTGTTTTGGGGTGATTTAAGGCATTTTTTCTTATGCTGTCAACATACAAAAAAGCTCCTCCTGTATCCCGCACACTTGTTATACCTGAACTGAGAAATAACTCAGGCATATGCAATGCCAATTCGCGATCAAAATAAAAGTGAACATGACTGTCCCATAAACCAGGAATCAAGTATCTTTTACCTCCTTCTATGATATTGTTCTTTTGAGACAATCTCAAATCCTCCTGTTTTCCAATTTGGAAAATTTTATTACCTTTTATTACAACATTCATTCCCTCCATTAATCCCTCTATTGGATCAATAACATTAACATTTTCTATGCAATAGGCATCCTCAAAATAGCTTTTTTCCTCACAAGAAAACAGGATACAAACCAGCACTAGATAGTAAAATTTAATCCTTGTAAAAATCATTTTTGAAAAGAATATTAAAGTTTAATATTATTTTTTGATTCATTTTAATAAATATTTGAAATTTAAGAATATCTCAACTCCATTTACTTTGGTTGCCTCCAAATTTAATAAGACTAAAAATTTTGTTTAGGAATAAAAGCCCCATGAGGATCTATATCTCGGTCTCCAAGTATCTCCTGAATTCTTTTAAAAAATTTGGTGTTTGCAATGTGTTCCACTTCCTCTGCAATATCATGTACTTCATCCAGCTCAAAGTTCATTTTTTCAACCAAATAAAGTTCAATTAGTCTGTGTTTATGTATGATTTCAGTGGCTCTTTTCCTGCCTGAGGAAGTAAGAACAATTGGCTTATACGGGAGGCTGTCAATCAATTCCATAATCACCAATTTCTTAATCATATTAGAAACCGTTGATTTGCTCACACTAAAATATCGACTGAGTGAGGTCACCGTAACCGACTCTCCCTTTTCTTTCATCTTGTAGATAGTTTTGAGGTAATTCTCCTTTTCTACCGTTTTTTTCATAAACGTGTTTTGCAGTACAAAACTAATAAATTAATTTTGCTGTCTAATACTATCTCGTGCGATTGCGTTTCATTTTTATTTTATTTTCAATTCAATTAGCATTCTCGCAAGAAATTCTTGTAAAAGGAAACGTTTATGGAGAGGAGGAACCCCTGACATCAGCCTCTGTTTTTTTGAAGGGGACAAACATAGGAACTAGCACTGATATCAACGGTCAATTTTCAATCTACCTCTCAAATATAAAAAACCCAGAGTTGATCGTCTCCTATTTAGGTTACAAATCACAAACAATAAAAATCAGTTCAGAGACCACCGACCTTGGGATGATATCATTAGCATTGGATGATACTCTAGATGAAGTGGTAGTTTCAGGAACTTTAAAACCAGTTTCCAAAAGTGACAGCCCTGTTCCTGTAGAAGTATACGGACAAACTTTCTTTAAAGCAAACCCAACCGCATCGGTTTTTGAAGCCCTTGAAAATATCAATGGAGTCAGAGCTCAGCTTAATTGTAGTATTTGTAGTACTGGAGAAATTCTGATTAACGGTCAGGAAGGAGCCTACACAATGGTTTTAATTGACGGTTTACCAATTGTAAGCGGATTATCTACAGTCTATGGATTCTCTGGTATTCCACAAGCTTTGGTTGAACGCGTTGAAATAGTGAAAGGGCCTGCTTCCACTCTTTTTGGATCCGAGGCCATTGGAGGTGTTATCAATCTGATAACTAAATTACCTGAAAACAGTTCAAAGCTTTCTCTGGACTCTTTTGTGTCAGGGTGGGGAGAGGTTAATACGGATTTGGCTTACAAATACTCCTTATCCAAAAAAACCACAGGCCTGTTGGGTTTAAACTATTTTAACTATTCCTATCCAATCGATAAAAATGAAGACGGATTCACTGACTTGACCATGCAAAACCGTATTTCGATTTTTAACAAGTTTAATCATGTCAATAAGTTTTCATTCTCCACGCGTTTTGTCTACGAGGACCGATGGGGAGGTCAAATGAATTGGTTGCCCATTCATCGGGGTGAAGACACTGTCTATGGAGAGAGTATTTACACGAGTAGGTTTGAATTTTTTGGAAAATACCAATTCAACAAAAATCTTATATTACAATTCAGTTTCAATGATCACAATCAAAATTCGGCCTATGGCAATACCCTATTTAATGCCGATCAGACCATAGGTTTTGGGCAAATGATATGGAACAAAAACATTGCAAACAATGAATTACTGTTGGGTCTGGCCTATAGATATACCCGTTACGACGATGATACCACGGCTACTTTCAACGATCTTTCATTTCAAAACCAAGCATCCATAACACATCTGCCGGGAATATTCATTCAAAATCAAACACAAATCAATGCCAATAACACCTTGCTTTTGGGATTTCGATATGACAGTAATTCCATTCATGGAAATATTTTTACCCCTCGGATCAATTATAAAATCAACAACGATGACAAAAGCTCGACCCTGAGACTCAGTGCCGGAACGGGATATCGCGTTACTCAGGTTTTTACGGAACAACACGCTGCACTAACGGGAGCTCGTGAAGTGGTGCTTTTGGAAGATTTGAATCCTGAAAGATCATGGAATGCCAACCTCAATTTTGTCCAAAAGTTTTTCCTGAAAAAAGGAGCGATCATCGATTTTGACTTGAGTCTGTTTACCTCCCATTTCTCCAATAAAATCATTCCTGACTACGACACAGATTCCAACAAAATTATTTACGATAACCTCGATGGAAGATCAATCTCTAATGGTCTTTCTCTGAATTCGAATTTATTGGCACAGGGGGGGCTCAGAGTCAACCTCGGGGCAACCTACATCGACACCTACCTTGAAGAAAATGGGATCAAAAGCATGCCCTACCTAACCGAGGGATTTCAAGGGGTATGGAAAGTTGAAAAAAAATGGATCCCCCATGATCTAATCCTTGATTTTACGGGAACCTTTACCGGAACTATGAGATTACCAACCTTGGGAGACCTTGACCCCAGACCCTCCTTCTCCGATCCCTTTAGTATTCTCAACATACAACTCACAAAAATTTGGAACAACTCGGTGGAATCCTATGGAGGTATCAAAAATATTTTAAACTTTACCCCTGCTCGGAATAGTATTGCGCGTTCTTTTGATCCCTTTGATCGACAGGTGGCCTTTGATGGTAACGGAAATGCTCTACCCACTCCTGACAATCCCTATGCTTTAACTTTTGACCCGACCTATGTATATACCTCCAACCAAGGCATACGATTATTCTTTGGACTAAGATTGAAGTATAACTGATGGTCTAGAAGAACTGAGTGGTGAAGAGTTGGTCTGTTGGTTGTATATAGAACCTGAAGATCAGCATCCTACACAACAACTAATAGGTTAAATCAATGAGCCTATTGTATTTATTTCACTAGACAACAGGCTCTTTTTTTATTACTTTTTTAACTAAGCAAAAAAAAATATATTTGGTAAATGTTAAATAATAATTTTACTATTCAACTGAAGAGATAGCGTAATTAAAATGGCAATGAAGAAAAAACCATCATAAAATGAAGAGAAGATCAATGATAAAGTCCATGGGAGCAGTCTCTCTTGGAATGGTAACACCCTCATTATCTAAGGCAGAAAAATTGGTTGAACCTTATAAAACCAAAAAACAAAATATTTCGACCGATATACTGGTAGTGGGAGGAGGTACCGCCGGGACTATTGCCGCCATCCAGGCCGGCAGGACAGGTGCAAAAACGGTTCTGATAGAAAGTGGAAGTCAATTGGGTGGATGCACCACAACCGGGGGAGTGTCTTTTCCGGGTATTTTTCACGCTTGGGGCGAACAAATCATCAGTGGGATCGGTTGGGAATTGGTTTTGGATGCGGTAGAACTCAATGGAGACCAATTGCCCGACTTTTCAAAAATACCCAAATCACATTGGAAACATCAGGTTGCAGTCAATCCTGCAATTTATGTCATGTTGGCCGAAGAAAAATGCCTCGAGGCAGGAGTAGACATACGCTATTACGAAACCCCCACTTCGGTTAAGTTTGAACATGGCAAATGGCTGGTAGAAAGCACAGGAAAGGGGGTAAAAACAATTATTTCGGCCAAGCAATTGATCGATTGTACAGGCAATGCCTTGATCGCCTCTATGGCGGGGTATAATCTACTTAGAGAAAAAGAAACCCAACCCGGTTCTCTCGTTTATAGTATGGGCGGCTATGATTTTGACAAATTGGATTTATCCAAAATTCCCAAACGATACCACAAGGCCCTGGATCAGAATATCCTGACCTCTCAAATCAGAAAAACCGGTGAAAACACCTTTATACCTTACGGTTATGTCTATGTCTATGGTGCCGACTCTACAACTTCAGAAACACACACCGTGGCCAATCAAAAAGGTCGACAGAATTTACTGCAGTTGATCCGAGAATTACGCGAGTTTCCCGGTTGCGAAAACATCAGGATTACTTCCATGAAAACAGAAACAGCCGTCCGGGAAACCTTCAGAATTGACGGTTTGTATAAAATTACAAAAGAAGATTATGTGTCTGGACGTTTACATGAGGATGCCCTATCCTACAGTTTTTACCCTGTAGATCTTCACCGAGACGGCAAATCCATTTATCAGGAATTTCTAAAACTAAATACAGTAGCGTCCATTCCAATGCGGGCACTGATTCCAAAAAATAGTGAAAACTTTTTGGTTGCCGGTCGTTGTTTGAGTAGTGATCGCTTGGCCAACTCAGCGCTTCGCGTACAGGCATCCTGTATGGGGATGGGGCAAGCCGCAGCAGTCACCGCCTCCTTGTCCATTGAAGAAGGTGTGACACCTGCCAAAATTTCTCCCGGTTTGGTCAAAAAAAGACTCAAAGAATTCGGGGCAATCGTCCCCAGTTAATTTTGTGATGTAAATAATATTTGATGTCCTCTTCTGTTTCTAGGTATTTTTTTACGCTTTGTTTTTTGGCGTTGGGTTCCTGTTATTTGCTTAAACCCAAAGTCCAGTATTTTGTAAATAACAGCGATCAGTGGTCCGTTAATCTAAAAAATGAACAATACATCTCATTTGGAGATAGTCTTTTTTTGAGGCAAACTTACGAAGGAACGCCCAAAAGCTTTTATCAACATTATAGTACCGGAGTCTGTTTTGACAATCAATGTCGTCCGCTGGATATAATCTTGCATTGGAGTATTAGCGGAAGGTATTTGGGTTTTGAAATGCCAAAGGGTGAGTTTTTGAGTAAAACAGATCACGATCCCTTTACCCGAAAAGAGTACCTTCAACTGAACGAAATTCTCTCCAATGGTGATCTTCTTTTTAAGGACATCAAGTACCACGAACTAATGAATCAACCGGAAAGCTCCACGGAATCTGCAGATGCAATTTCTGGTGCAACTTCCGAACGGATCAAAGACATTGTGGTGAAAAATGCAGCCTATACCACCTACAAGCTTTGGAAACTGGTTTATGGAGAAAGTCAGAAATTCATAGAGCAATACACTGAAAAACATCTCAACACCTCTAATCTCTTGACTGTTCTTAGCAGTCAGGATCGAGACGAAATCTTCTGGGGACTTACACGCATGAAGGACACCCTTTCTTTTTCCATTCCCATAAAAAACCGCTTGTTATCCCTGATTCAAAGCGATGATTACTATCTGTCCTATAATGCCGTTCACGCCATCCCAAAAACCTATTTGAATGACAGTGGTTTTTTGGAAAACCTTTTTTTAAGTTACCTAAACACCTCCGACGCAAGTACCAAAAATGAAATATTCAGTAGGTTGAAATCTGCACCAGGGCTCAGTCATAATTTGGTTGTAAAATCCAGACAAACGATCCCGGCAATGACCCCACAAGAGATCAGTAGTGTGTTAAAACTTTATGAAAGACACAGCATAAATGACCTTGAAACTTGTAAAGTATTGGCAAGAATTTTAGAAAATAAAAACAACTATATTTCAAAAAAGGCCTATGATTTTTTAATCAAAATCCAAACGGATGATGAATTTATTGCAGAGCGTTTGAAAGCCTACAAAAACCAATAAACATGAGAATACAATAGAAAATATGATATCATTTATTATTTCCATAGTGATGTTGATTATTGCCTACTATATCTATAATAAATCCTCTGAAAATGCCATTGGAACCACATTTATCAGGATGAAGATGATACAAGTGTGTACAAAGTAGTATTGGGGAATTATACTTTTGGAAGCAGTTTGGATTGAAAAATCATTTTTTTGAGAAAGATTATTCAGAACAAATAAAGCAAACCCTTTTCAATTGGGTTTGCTTTATTTTAATATACGAAAGAAGTAATAGTGACCCAGGGAGGATTCGAACCCCCAACCCTCAGAGCCGAAATCTGATATTCTATCCAGTTGAACTACTGGGCCTTTTTAAATACAAAAAATTACCGTAAACAAATGATCAAAAAAATAACTACTTCTTTTTGTAATAGATATTTTAACTTCATTTCTCAAAGTACAACTTTATAAATTTAATATAAAAAATGAATCCAAAAGATAAAATTCAAATACCTTTAATTCATGTTTTGTAAATGTTAGCCTTTTTAAGTCTAAGCAAATTTACGTTTTTACTATCTTTATATAATGCGCTTTAGACTCATATGCTTTGTTTTTTTAATAAGCTTATCAACCAAAGCACAGGAATTTTCCGAGCGGAAAATAAAGCGTATGCTTAAAAAAATCCCCGCCTTTCAGCAAGCGCACGTCGCCTTGAGCGTTGAACCATTAAACAGTTTAAAACCAAAAGCTTTCTATCAAGGAGAAAATTATATGACTCCTGCTTCTAATATAAAGCTGTTGACCTTTCTAGCGGCAATACAAAACTTTGATTCGCTACCTGCACTCTATTTTAATAAGCAGGATTCCATAATGCATTTTAAAGCCACAGGTTATCCCTTACTCTTACACCCCTTTTATCCCGACCCCAAACTGGATTTCTTCTTTAATCAAAAATACAATTGGTGTTATCACCCTCCAAAATCTACTTTAAATCGTTTAGGTGAAGGTTGGTCTTGGGATGATTATCACTATTACTACTCAGCAGAAAACAGCCCCTTTCCGATTTATGGCAACACCACCCGAGTTACCCTTGTTTCCTGCAAACCCCAATTGATTCCCAAGGCCTTTGAAAAAAATATGGTCTTGGATACATTGTCCAAAAAACTATATCGAAAACGCTCACAAAATCTATATCATCTCAATCCCCGAATTCTTAATAAAAAGGATACCTTATACATTCCTTTTATAACTAGTGACAGCCTCTTCATTAGTCTACTTGGTGACCATATTAATCGCTCTGTTGAACAATCAAAAGCACTTGAAACCCCACCCAATTGGAACATTTTATTTTCCAATCAAGAGGCTATGTTATACCAAGCCATGCTGCAGGACAGTGACAATGGCGTAGCAGAGTCATTATTGACAATGATCTCTCAAAATAATTTTGAGGAAATGAATATTGAGAAAATCATCGATTCCCTAAAGTTGAAATGGAGTAAATGGTTACCTGACCCCATTCAATGGGTAGATGGCTCAGGCATTTCTCGTTACAATATGATGACTCCACGAACATTAATCGCTGTACTCAAAAAAATTCACAGTGAGGTTGGATTTGAAAACATAAAAAATTTTTTCCCAAAAAGCGGTAGTTCTGGCACATTAAAAAATTATCCTGTAAAGGAAGTCTATGCCAAGACTGGAACCCTTAGACATAACCATAACCTGTCAGGCTATTGGATCAGCAAAAAGGGTAATATTTATGTCTTTTCCATAATGGCCAACCATTTTACTACCCCAATAAGTGAGATTCGTCATGGAATAACGGAATTATTAACTCAATTTCAAAAAAGATTGAAATAGTTTAATTCATAGACAAAAATCCTTTTATCAGTCGAACGATAAATTAAACTCCGTTACACCTAATAAATCTTTTTTGGAAAAGATTAAAAAATTTTATACGAGGTGCTGGTCAGGCTTAGCCGTTTAACCTATGCTTTACTATAATAGAAATGGTTTTTCCGTCTGCTTTTCCTGCCATTTCTTTACTGGCCATACCCATCACTTTACCCATATCTTTCATGCCCTCGGCTCCTGTTTTACCAATGATTTCGTCCACAATTCTTTCTATAGCAGCGGCAGACAATTGTTCCGGTAAAAATTCAGCTATTACGTCGGCTTGAGCCTCCTCTGTTGCAGCGAGATCGCCACGATTTTGCTCTCTGTAAATTGTGGCACTGTCTTTTCTTTGCTTGACCAGTTTTTGAAGTATCTTGATTTCGTCATTCTCAGATAAATCAGTATGGCCAGCACCAGCTGTTTTGGCCAAAAGCACAGCCGATTTTATAGCTCTCAGCGCCTCAAGTTTTATGGAATCTTTGGCCCGCATAGCGGATTTTAGTTCATCGTTAAGATTGTATAGTAAAGTCATTAAAATTAATCTACATTATCGTGTAAAAAAGAATTGTTTGATCGCAATTGAATTTCATCATTCTTATCGTTATCTAAAGACATACGTGAATCAATTGAATCTGATGAGGAGGGCTGATCCAACTCTAGTCCCATTCTTTTATAGGCAGGTTGCTTTTCAAATTCATCGATTTTACTAATGCTGTGCTTGAAGGCATAATTGAATTTTTTCAAATGCTCTTTTCTTTTTTCATGTTCTTGAATTGCCGACACTTTGATGGTCTGGTAGAAGGGGGAATTGTCGTGAGGAGATTTCATCTCTTCATCGTTTTCGAATACATGAATTTCCTTTGATTTTTCTACCACTTCAAATTTAAAATCTATAGCCTCATTAAGAACAGGGTCCTCTTTTAACTCCTCTTCCTCCTCTATAAGCGTATGTACTATTTTTTCAGAAGTGGTTTCTTTAGTTTCCGTAATCGGTAAATCAAAATCGAAGGTAAATTGATTTTCCTCATCTGGCTCTACCTCTTGGGATCCAATCACCTCGAGATTTAATACTTCTTCATCTAAATCATTGATAATAAACTCTTCTTCTATTTCATCAATAGACATTTCCTCAAGTGGCTTAACTTCTAGTAATTCATAAACTATCTCAATATTTTTTATTTCTTCAGTAGATACGATCAATTTATCCTCAGAAGCAATTATATCAGTCTCATTTTCATAGGCTGAAACAGTATCCGCAATTACAGGAATGGAAAACAATTCCTGGTGTTGTAATTCCCCATCCTCAGCTTCAAAACCAAAGCTAAAAGGTTCCTTTTCTTCCTCAACTATTAGATTTTTCTCCACCTCTTCTTTATCCTTTAGATTTATATCCTCGCTTTCCAATGAATAGGTCACAGAGAGAGATTCCTCTCTGTCNACAATATCCTCATCTGTATCATCTGGCCTGGTTTCGATTATATCTTTATTTTGAGGCATTCTAAATTCCTCTGTGATTTCCATACCGCCCATTAGATCATGCTCCAATGTCTGGTCTTCCTCTAGGGTATGTATGATTTTTTTNGCTTCGGTATTGACAATTTGATGTTGCTGATCCACTCCAAAGCCAGTNGCGATAATGGTTACCGAAACTGAACTTCCAAGTTTTTCATCTTCACCTATCCCCANAATAATATTCGCATTATTACCCGCCTCTGTCTGGATAAANTCATTAATTTCACCAATCTCATCTATTGTAATTTCCTCATTACCTGAGACAATTAAAAGCAACACATTTTTACATCCTGTGATTTTATTATCATTTAATAATGGGGAATCCAAGGCATTGATAATCGCATCTTGAGCCCGGTTGGTTCCNTTAGCAGCNCCTGAGCCCATGATCGCAGTACCACTGNCTTTTAATACAGTTTTGGCNTCNTTTAAGTCTACATTCTGNCTNTAGTGATGGGTNATCACCTCTGCAATTCCTCGAGCTGCTGTGGAAAGGACTTCATCTGCTTTGGAAAAACCTGCTTTAAAGCCCAAATTGCCATAAACNTCTCTGAGTTTATTGTTGTTGATTACAATAAGGGCATCTACANTTTTTTTGANGTTTTCTAAGCCTTTTTCGGCTTGTTCCAATCTNAGCTTACCCTCGAAGTGAAAAGGCATNGTGACAATCCCNACAGTGAGNATATCCATTTCCNTTGCCATTTTGGCAATNATAGGCGCTGCACCAGTNCCNGTNCCTCCTCCCATACCTGCTGTAATGAATACCATTTTAGTTCGAGNGGACAGTAGGTTTTTGATGTCCTCAAAACTTTCCTCTGCGGCCAATGCNCCTACCTCCGGATTAGCTCCAGCGCCAAGACCTTCAGTGAGTGAGGCACCCAACTGAATTTTGATGGGCACAGCACTTTCATTCAGCGCTTGCGCATCGGTATTGGTAATTACNAAATCAACNCCATTTATCCCTNGCTGAAACATATAGTTNATGGCATTGCTNCCNCCTCCTCCTACTCCAATGACCTTGATTAAATTGCTTTTATTCTTNGGTAAGTCAAAACTAAAATTGTTGCTNATTTCAGGTTCCATACCAATCTTTTTANGCGTTATCTAAAAATTCTTTAAACTTCTCTACCCATCGCTCCAAAATGGACTTCCTTTNGGATTGCATTATGATGGCTTCTTCCTNCTGCNCATGTTCTATTTCNCCTAAATCATTTNGGNTCTCCTTTTCNTGAANANNANTACTTTCGAAAGTATTTTTTTCTTTTTGCTNCAATGCATTCATCAATAAACCTACAGCGGTTGCCAGAATGGGACTGGTCTCAGATTTTTGNGTATCGCCAGCGAGGTGCTCACTGGGAAAACCAATACGCGTACCCATACCTGTNATATACTCAACCAATTGTTTTAAATGTCTCAATTGACTTCCACCCCCTGTCAATACTACCCCGCCNATCAATTTTTTCTTTTGATCGNCATGACCNTAGTTTTTAATTTCCAAATATACCTGCTCCATGATTTCAACCACTCTAGCATTGATAATCTTAGAAAGNGTTTTGAGGGATATTTCCTTNGGTTCTCTNCCCCTAAGCGCNGGAATAGANACAATTTCAGAATCTCTGTTTTCACCGGGCCAAGCAGACCCAAATTTTACTTTCAACANTTCCGCTTGTTTTTCGATGATAGANCAGCCCTCTTTGATNTCTTCTGTGATCACATTACCACCAAAAGGNATCACTGCCGTGTGTCGNATTATTCCATCTTTAAAAATCGCAAGATCNGTNGTCCCACCNCCTATATCAATTAAAGCAACGCCTGCCTCTTTTTCTTCTTGACTCAATACNGCGTCTGAAGAGGCCAAAGGCTCAAGGGTNATGTTTCCCATGGATAGACCNGCACTTTTAACACATCTGCCAATATTTTTGATGGANGATACCTGTCCNACTACCACATGAAAATTGGCCTCCAATCGGCCTCCATACATNCCTATNGGTTCTTTAATNTCAGCTTGACCATCTACTTTGTATTCTTGAGGTAGCACGTGAATAATTTCCTCGCCAGGTAGCATAACCAATTTGTAAACCTGCTGAATCAATCGCTCAACGTCCTCTTGAGAAATAACNTCTTGAGGATTGGGACGGGTAATATAATCACTATGCTGTAAACTCCTTATGTGTTGACCAGCGATACCTACCACTACGTCACTAATTTCTTGNCCAGAAACCACTTTGGCTTCCTCTACNGCTTGTTGGATGGATTGAATTGTTTGGGTGATGTTGTTCACTACACCCCTATGAACCCCTAGGCTTTTGGATTTACCAATNCCTAGGATTTCAACTTTTCCAAAATCNTTTTTATCTCCCACCATTGCNACGATNTTAGTGGTGCCNATATCGAGNCCTACNGAAATACTTGAATGCTTCATATTNTTGATTTAAGATCCAACTACTTGATTTTTAAATTTTAAATTTATNAGAGAATATTTCTTTTCTAANNAATNATNATTGTAANAGGCACAAAAAACTTTCAGTTTAGAAATTTTTTCAGCTATANNCCNTATTTGTCCAATTTCAANTTCAAACTCATAAGACTTNAGATCTATGAAATAAGAATTTGATCGNTATTGTATAGAAGCCAACTCTGNTNTAATAAATGGGTCATCANTTAACTGTTTAGTCAATGACAAAANNTCATTTNTTNGATCTTCTTTAAATTCACCCAAAAAGAGNGGAATTTGAGGCGTATAATTTTTTGAAATGGGAAAATTNTTGCCNTCTTTATCCAAATAAAATTGTTCCGTNCCTTGAATNCTTATAACNGCTTTTTTTTCACGGATAGCTACGCCCAAAACCCCTTTTTTAAATTGAAAAACCTCAGCATTATCAACGTATGNATTGTTTTCTAAAAANGTTTCAAGCATACNCAAAACTAAACTATCTTTAGCCTTCCACGGAAGCACTCCATTCTTTTGTATTAACAATTTATTAACTANAAAGNCTGTTAAAAATCGACCCCCTTGAGATTCAAAATTTANTTCAATTTTCTCAATCAATCGCNTGCTATTGTTNAGATAAGNNAATGAAGACATCATTACCANCAAGATCAAAANANTTCCAAAAAAGAGNTGNTTTTTATATTTCATTTATGCTGATTTTTTTAGTTTTTGAATGTGNTTTCCAATGTCTCCTGCTCCCAAAACTAATATCAATTCTGCGGTAGATTGACTNAGGGTGTTTTGAAAATCTTTTTCTGATATTTTTCTTTTGTTTTGGTTNTTAATAAGNTCCAAAAGCAAATCCGAATTCACCCCTGNTATCGGTTGNTCTCTTGCTGGATAAATGTCCATCAAAACGATTTCATCAAATTNATCCAGCACCTCCACAAAGCCCTCCATAAAATCTTGGGTTCGCGAAAAAAGATGTGGTTGAAATACNACCATATTTTTTTTGTTGGGGTAAAACTCCGATACGGTATTCAGTACTGCTTTNATCTCCTCNGGGTGATGGGCATAATCATCAATAATCAACTTATCGTNNANNGAAAAGACATCCATTCTGCGATGAATGCCCTCAAAATTCCCCAACGCNGGCAATGCCTNAGATATGGAAAAACCTGCAATATCCAANATGGCCAATGCCCCAATTGCATTGGATAAATTATGCNTACCAATAGCNTTCAAATAAATGTTATCATAGATTTGTGACGGAGTAACCAAATCAAATTGATAACCTTGTTCACTCGTGCTAATATTTTGAGCACANTAACTNGCTTTGCCCTCCACTGCATAGCTAATTCCATTTAGATCAACTCCCTGAGCGANGACCATTTNTTGGGNTACTCGTTTNGAAAATTTNACAAAAGCCTTTTTCATGTTTGCATNATCTCCATAAATATCCAAATGATCNACATCCATTGCTGTAACACANGCAAAATCAGGNTACAATTGNAGAAAAGAACGNTCATATTCATCAGCCTCTACAATTGAATACCGANANCCTTTTTGAATGATATTNCTTTGGTACTGATTCATNATTCCGCCCAAAAAAGCAGTAAACTCNAAATTCAAATNGGCAAATAATTGNGTTAAAAAAGAGGCTGTAGTTGTTTTNCCGTGTGTACCNGCGATGGCAAAAACTNTTGAGTCTTNTGTGATTTCTCCCAAAACTACAGCCCTCTTTTTAATTACATTTCCTTGGGTCCTAAAAAATTGGAATTGTGGATGCTCACTTGGTACTGCAGGCGTATAAATAACTTGGGTATCTTGTTGACAAAAATCCTCTGGAATGGCAGAAATAGAGGTTTCGAATACTACTNGGATNCCCATATCNGCNAAATTNGANGTTATAGCACTGGGTGTTTTGTCATAACCCATCACTTTATTCCCCAAATCAAAAAGGTGTTTTGCCANGGAAGACATACCTATCCCCCCTATGCCTANAAAATAATATGTTTTTCCTTTTTGTATCATTTTTATAATAATGCTTCTATTAGATCGACAATCTCAGCATTAGCATTGGGGTGTGNTAACTTTTTAAGATTAATCGACATCTGCTCNTGTCTTTTCGGGTCAAGTAATTCATCTAAAACAGCTTCAAAATGGNNCTCTAATTTTTTTTCTTCAATCACTANTGCCGCCCCNGCACTNGNTAAGGCCATTGCATTGTGATATTGATGGTTNTCTGTTACATTGGGNGATGGAATCAATAGNACTGGACNTGCAATACANCAGAGTTCTGACAATGTTACNGCACCTGATCTAGAAATAATAATATCTGCCGCCGCATAAAGCTGNTCCATTTCCGATACAAATGCAATGATTTTNACCGTCTCCGACTGGTGTTTTTTGTATTGATCATAATACAATGCCCCACATTGCCAAANAAGTTGTAAGCCTTTATTTTGAAATGTATCCAATTGATCNGCAATTAATTGATTGATTCTNCTNGCACCCAAACTCCCTCCCAAAACNACCAATGTAGGTAGATCTGAAATTTGNTCAAAAAAATCCTTTGATTTAGACCTGTCTAACTGGTCNTCTGCTATAGATTTTCGGATGGGATTTCCTGTGATATTNAGCTTATTTTTTGGGAAAAACCGNTCTAAACCCTCATANGCTACTGCNATAATTTTAACNGTTTTNGACAGGAGTTTATTGGTAATTCCAGGATACGAGTTTTGTTCTTGAATGAGCGTTGGTATTTTGAATAAACTNGCNANAAAAAGTAAAGGTCCACTNGCATAACCCCCTGTTCCAATTACCACATNTGGTTTAAATTTAANCAGGATGNAAATGGATTTAAGTAAACTGAAAAACAGNTTGAAGGGAAACATTGTATTTCTCAGTGATAAAGAACGTTGAAGTCCATCAATCCATAGACCAACAATTTTATATCCCGCCTTTGGCACTTTACTCATTTCTATTTTGCCCAAGGCACCCACAAATAAAATATTTGCTGTGGAGTGACGGGATTTGAATTCCTCTGCAATNGCCAATGCAGGAAATAAATGNCCTCCCGTTCCTCCTCCAGAAATAATAATTTTATANGGTNTCACTAAGAATGGTTAAAGGGTTTTCATTTTTTTCTTCATTTTCCTCTGTGATAAAAGGCTCTAATTTTTNTCCAGCACTGACACTGAGAATCATTCCAAATGCAATGCAAGTCATCCATGCGGCAGTACCACCACTACTAATCAATGGAAGNGTTTGCCCCGTTACGGGAAAAANNTGNAAGGCAACTGCCATATTTACAAAGGCTTGGATGATTATCGGTAGTCCCAATCCCAATACCAGTAACTTTCCATATACTGTATCTGATTTGTGAGCAATTACAACAATTCTAAAGAGCACTAACAAATAAAGTAATATTAAGGCTGTGCCTCCAATAAAACCGAATTCTTCAACAATAATNG
Source organism: Flavobacteriaceae bacterium (assembly GCA_002711215.1). Classification (GTDB taxonomy): domain Bacteria; phylum Bacteroidota; class Bacteroidia; order Flavobacteriales; family Flavobacteriaceae; genus UBA8316. The sequence goes on along the minus strand of PAHA01000012.1, from coordinate 54,646 downwards.
CATAAATAAAGTCAGACGAACTTTGGGGTAAAAAATTTTTCATAACACTTTTTCCTGCNCCNACTCCCAAAAGCCCACCNGTAGCGATNGCGGTTTTTGCTCTTTCTATTTGGTAATTTCCACCACTATACTCTTTACTTTTAAAGTTTTCTATTCTACTGATCCATGTGTCTATCCTGTTGGGCACCAAATCCGGGTANGCCTTGGCAACCAATATAAAGAGGAGGACCATAAACAGCCCNGTNCCCATAATAACCANTAAATATTTTAGNGGATAGCCTCCNAAGAAAACTAAAATCAAAATCATAAAAAATAANAAAACNGCGGTNGATAAATTGGCAGGTAAAATCAATAAAATNACTATAAAAACTGGACACCATAAGGGAATGATGGAGGATTTTAATNGGTAGATTTTAGNNTNATTTTTTGACATAAATTGNGNCACGTANGCCAAAAGNACTATAGAAGCAAGAGTAGAGGTTTGAAAACTCAACCCTACAATAGGAATTCTAATCCATCGNTTGGCATTGGCTCCTGCAATNAGATTACCTTGANANGCAGTATANACNAANAGCAATATAATCAATGGTAANGCAAGGATAGAAATTCCTTTAAAAAACTGGTAAGGNATTTTGTGNACGGCAAACATCAAACCGAANCCAAAAATCAAGNNAACGAAATGTTTGAGCAGATGACTCCACGGAGTACCTTGACCTACAACATAGGTCAAATTGGAACTNGCACTGAAGACNGGNAGAAATGAAAAAATAGAAAGTAATGCNAAGGCAACCCAAAGCACANGGTCTCCANATATAAGNTTCTTTTTATTCATTTAATNCATTTATAATTCTCTTATAGCCTTTTTGAATTGATCGCCTCTGTCTTCATAGTTTTGAAAAAGGTCAAAACTGGCACAAGCAGGAGACAACAAAACATTTTCATTTTTTTGGGCAATTTTATTAGCAATCAACACCGCTTCTTTCATGGATTGGGTTTCCATCATTAGGTCAGTAATGGATTGGAAAGCATCGATTATTTTTTGATTATCAACTCCCAAACANATAATGGCCTTTACCTTTTCTCTNACNAANGGATAAAGCATCTCATAATCNTTACCCTTATCAACNCCTCCTACAATCCATACCGTAGGNGCNCTCATGCTCTCTAAGGCAAAGTAGGCCGCATTAACATTNGTAGCTTTGGAATCGTTGATGTACTGGATTTTTTGAATTTTCAGCACCGGTTCCAATCNNTGTGGAGCCCCNTTNAAATTNAGAAGACTCTCACGAATAGTTTCTTTGGTAACATCCAGCAATTTNGCAACCGTAGAGGCAGCCATCGCATTNAGAAGATTGTGTCTTCCTCTAAGAGGAAATTCCATTGTGTTAATCATTGTCTTATTTTTTTGAGTTTNGATAACAATGTGGTCCTTTTCAGCGTAGGTAGTATTNATACTTTTATTGTTCACNCCAAATTTGTGNAGTATNGANTCGGTTTTAATATTTTGAACCGCCCTACTCAGCTCTGGATCATCTCCATTAAATAGTAAAAAATCTCGCTTAGTTTGATTNATATTGATACGCATTTTTGANTTTAGNTAGGCACTGAAATCATCATCATATCGATCTAGGTGGTCNTGAGTAATATTGGTTATAACTCCTATATGTGGAGCAAAATTGACAATGTTATCCAATTGAAAACTGCTAATTTCCAAAACGTAAAATTCACGTTCATTTTCAGCAACCTCTTTGGCAAAACTATTTCCCATATTTCCCGCCAATGCNACATCNAATCCNGCNTCATTAAGTATTTGATAGGTCATCATGGCNGTAGTTGTTTTACCATTGCTNCCCGTAATACCAATTAGNGTNGCTTTGGTATATTGAGAAGCAAACTCTATCTCAGATACAACAGGAATCTCAAAAGTTTTTAAAGATTGCATTACAGGAGTATTTGAGGAAATACCTGGACTCTTAATTATAAAATGAGCGTCTTNCATTTTAGAGAGGGTATGAGTGTTTTCCTCCCACTCTACCTCAAGGTGATTAAATGTTTTTTTNGTCGATTNGGAAATGGAACCTTGATCAGAAACAAANACCTTAAATCCTTGTTTTTTNGCCAATATTGCAGTGCCGTATCCACTTTCTCCNGCGCCCAAAATGACAATTTTTTTCTTCATTATCTGATTTTAAGGGTAACGANAGACAATACGGCNAATAGAATTCCTATGATCCAAAATCGGGTAACGATTTTNCTCTCGTGGAANCCTAATTTTTGATAATGATGATGTAATGGCGCCATTTTGAAAAACCTTTTGCCTTCTCCCATTTTTTTNNGGGTGTANTTGAAGTAACCNACTTGAATGACCACGGACAGGTTCTCTACAAAAAAAATACCACAGAGAAGAGGTATTAAAAGTTCTTTTCTCACGATGAGCGCAATTACTGCAATGACCCCGCCAATGGTNANACTTCCNGTATCTCCCATAAATACACTTGCAGGATAGGTATTGAACCACAAAAAACCAATTAATGCTCCAATAAAAGCAGCCACAAAAATGACTACCTCTCCCACATTGGGGATATACATGATGTCGAGGTAATCTGAAAAAATCAAATTTCCNGANACCCAAGCAAAAAGACCCAATGCNAGNACCATAATGGCAGAGGAACCNGCTGCCAAACCGTCAATTCCATCGGTCAAATTGGCCCCATTAGAAACCGCGACTAGNATAAAAATAACGATAGGGATAAATACCAACCAAGTAAATTTCTCAAGATCTGGTGAAATCCAAGTTAGTAAGCTTGAATAATCAAAGGCNTTATATTTAAACAGGGGAATAGTTGTTTGGGTGGATTTTTTTTCGGGAGTAAAAACATCTTGTATCATAGCAGGTTTTAANATGNCNTNTCCTCTAATCTCCTCTTTTACNGTTACTNCGGGATGGAAATANAAGACCGAACCTACGACCAATCCCAAANCCAATTGACCCGCNACNTTAAATTTTCCTTTGAGTCCATTTTTGTNCTTTTTAAAAATTTTGATGTAATCATCAATCAATCCAATGGCACCCATGGANAGTGTAGTAACAATCAATAAAAGAATGTATATATTATCTATTTTGGCAAGCAGTAACACCGGGATTAGTGTTCCGAGGATAATGATNATTCCNCCCATAGTTGGGGTTCCTGCTTTTTTATTTTGACCAACTAACCCTAAATCTCTTATGGATTCTCCAATTTGCTTGGTTTTTAGAAAGCGAATTATGAGTCTCCCNTATATCAAGGTAAAAGCAGAGGANAGAATAATGGCAAAAGACGCNCTAAAGGACAAAAACTGAAATAGNGTAGCTCCNGGAAANTGAAACTTTTGCTCTAAAAATTCAAATAGATAGTACATCATAGATTAACGGATTTTGAGAATATTTCTTTTGCAATTTGATAATCATCAAAAGGAAGTTTTTNACCATTAACNTCTTGGTAGTTTTCGTGACCTTTTCCTGCAATCAAGACNACATCTCCAGGTTGTGACAATTGATAAGCTACTTTGATGGCCTCTTTTCTTTGAGTAACGCTTATGGTTTTTTTGAAATCCACTGGATCAACCCCCTTGCACATTTGTTCAATAATATTTTCTGGATCTTCATTTCGGGGATTGTCCGAAGTAAAAAGNACTTTGGTACTCATNCNAGCCGCTATGGCTCCCATCAATGGCCTTTTTTCTTNGTCTCTATTGCCNCCACAACCNACTANCGTNATAAGGTTTTCGTTTTGNGTTCTTATTTTATTGATGGTATTNAATACATTTCTGAGAGCATCAGGGGTATGAGCATAATCAACGATGACCATTATATTATTAGANGTCTCAAAGGTTTGGAATCGCCCNGGAATANTTTTCAACTGACTTATGACTTTCAAACTCTCCCATTCGTCTTGATCCAATAATTGGGTAGTAGCATAAACAGCCAGTATATTGTANGCATTGAACTCCCCGANCATCTNNGTCCAAATCTCGTGTTGATTTATCTTTAATAACATGCCCTTAAATTGATTTTCAAGAACTTGAGTAGAAAAATCAGCATANCGATGNAAAGCATANGNATAGGTTTTGGCCTTGCAGTTCTGCACCATGACTTTGGAATTTTTATCATCGGCGTTGACAAGCGCAAAANCAGTTTCGTTTAGTGAATCAAAAAGTNTTTTTTTTGTATCCCTGTACTCTTTAAATGTTTTGTGGTAATCCAAATGATCATGGGTAAGGTTGGTAAAAACACCCGCTTTAAATTNTAGTCCCGTAATCCTTTTTTGATGAATTCCATGGGAAGAAACNTCCATAAAACAGTATTCAATACCNATATCGACCATTGCACGCAGGTACTTATTTACTGACAATGGGTCTGGTGTGGTNTGANTAGAATTAAATCGTTTNTNACCGTATTGAATTGCAACGGTAGAAATAAGTCCTGCTGTTGTGGTTTTGAGATTGAAAAAGTCNAAAAGCAATGTNGCAATAGAGGTCTTTCCATTNGTTCCNGTTATACCNATAAGTTGTATTTGATCAGAGGGATTATCGTAAAAATTTGAAGCCACCCAACCGAGTGCTTCNCGGGCATCACTTACCTGAATAAAGACTACAGCAGAGGCTAGTTTTTCTGGAAGNACTTCACANATAATCGTCTGAGCTCCNGATGAGATNGCATGATCAATAAACTGNTGNCCATCTACTTGNGAGCCTTTTATGGCTACATATANGCCACCTTTTTCTATCCTTCTTGAGTCAAAAGAAAGATGTGGAACTTCNACATCTGTTGAACCCAAAATACTCTCTATGGNTACTTTNTACAATATTTCTTTTAACTTTTTCAAGACAGTATTAACACAATTTTTTGGTTGATTTTGAAACNTGCTCCAGCTTTGANNGACTGTTTTTTGACTTTTCCTTTTCCTTTAATTACCACTNTCAATCCCATAGGCTCTAAGACAGATNTGGCCTCCATCGGGGTTANTCCTTTTAAGTCTGGAATTACCGATCCATTGGANGCTATTGATACNTCCTCAGAGAATAATTGTTGAANCTGNTGGGATTGTATATAGAATATTTTAGGTAGGGNGTTGTGAATTTTTTTTGCAATTTTTTTAAAAACAGGAGCCGCAACGGTTGATCCGTAATACCCCAATTTTTTATCTGGTNTATGAATAACTACGATACAAGAGTATTTGGGTTTATCAGCGGGAAAATANCCNACGAAAGTCGCCGCATATTGAACCTCTTTGTCTTTTTGATTGTAATCCAACTGGCAAGTACCTGTCTTNCCAGCAATGNNCAGTTCATTNTCCTTAATGTTATNAGCGGTACCCCACTTCTTATCGACCACATTNAACATCATTTTTTTTACTTTTTTAATAGTTGATTGAGAGCATATAGAGGGATTCAAAATNATCTTACCGAAAGTTTGATCGGGGGTTTGACCAAAAGATTCTATCTTATCAATAAATCTAGGTTTAACCATCACTCCATTATTTGCAATAGCGTTGTAAAAAGCAAGTATTTGAAGTGGGGTAAGCGCCACACCATATCCATANGCCATCCAAGGTAAGTCTAGTCTGTCCCANTCTTTTTTATCATTAGGATGTGGNATTNTNGGTTNTCCCTCTCCCCAAATNGNTAANCCCAGAGNCTTNTTNATTCCCATATTNTACAAGCGNTTAACAAATCTTNTCTGGATTTTTANCNTAGTTNTCATTNATGATTTTNACCATNCCNGTATTAGAGGAAACCTCAAATACCNTNGCTGCNGNAATGGTTCCATAGCCTCCTCTTTTTGAGTCTCTGACCTTGAACNTNNTANAAAATGTCAATTCACCATTTCCAGTTGAAANAAGACTGTTTTCATCAACCACNTTATCCTCTAGTGCGGCGACCATTGCCATAAGCTTAAATGTAGAACCNGGTTCGTGNGCCTCACCTACAGCATAATTGAGCATCTCGTAGTAAGTTCCTANTTNGGTTCTCCCCAAATTAGCAATTGCTTTTATTTTTCCAGTTTGGGTTTCCATNACTACTACAGACCCGTGCTCTGCCTTNAACTTTTCTAGCTGCTCTAAAAGGGCAGTATGGGCAATATCTTGAATGTTAACATTTATNGTGGAATGAACGTTATANCCTTCTGTAGGCTCTTTTTCATTCTCATCATTGATAGGCTTCCATTGACCNCCAGCTATTTTCTGTTTGAGTCTTTGCCCNGCTTCTCCCTCTAAATATTGACTAAATGCNCCTTCCAAGCCCACTCGTTTGAATCCCCCTTNTCGTTCTTTAANAACCCGACCCACGGTTCGCTCTGCCATTTTACCCAGAGGGTGTTCNCTCACCATTTTGTGTTCTACNATCAAACCACCTGAGTAAGAAGGTNGATTGAAAAGAGGTANTTGTTTGATTTTCNACTGTTGTGAATAGGTCAAATCTTTNGCGATTAGTAGGTATCTATTGCCGTTTCTTACGGCTTTATCAAGTTTGCTANTAATAGATTTTTTAGAAACACCTAGCAAGTCGGACAANCCTCCTACCAATGCGTTTTTCTGCTTTTGGTANNATGCCTTGGAGGGCNCAGCAGCATCCCAACGCACCTCATATCGCGCCATTGATGTAGCTAAAATACTGCCATCNTCNGCAAAAATATTCCCNCTACTGGGCTTTAGTATGTCTNTCTTNAGTGTCCGTTTGGAGGCTATCTCGCGGTATTTATCCCCTTCCGAAAATTGAATNTGTACAAGTTTGGCAATCAAAACAAAAGAAAANAANATCAAACTNAAAGTGACTAGGTAAGCTCGATTCATTATNTTTTTTTTGTTNTANTCCATTATTCCNCNTTTTTTACAATAATTTTAATAGGAGGGTTTTTTGCTGGACCTATCCCCAATGGACGTAATTCTCTAGTTATTTTAGTTTCCATTTTCAAATTCACCAAAACGGTTCGTTGTTCGACGAATTCACTCTTCANCATTTTNAGTTCATCATTCAACTGTGCGATTTGAAANATCTTNTGATCTGCTGCGTGNCCACTAGCNATCATAATGAGNGAAATAAGGAATAAAAAAAGAATCACACGCCAATTNTTATAACCATAATCNTTGACCAAAAANTCCATTCGCAATATTGACAACAGTTTTTTCATATTCTCTCTGCAATTCTTAGTTTACCNCTTTTAGCCCTNCTGTTCTCCTTGATCTCCTCCTCCGATGGGACCTGTAAATTCCCTACTTTTTNTAAGGGCAGNTTTCTGTTTCCATAGAGATCAGATTCTGCTTTTCCTTCAAATTTCCCCTCTCTAATAAATAATTTAACCAATCGATCTTCTAGNGAATGGTATGANATGCAAACCAATCTCCCTCCANNATTGAGCATTTTAATAGACTGNTCTAAAAAAAGTTNAATCACATCCAATTCTGCATTNACCTCTATTCTGATGGCTTGAAAAACNTGAGCNATTATTTTATTNAATANATGTTTTGGTAAGGCAGGNCCCAATAAATCCACTAATGATTNGGTNGTCTCAATTGGTGACTGACTTCTTTCGCTAACTATTATTTNAGCAAGTTTTTTGGCGATACGCAATTCACCATATGCCNCAAAAATAGCTTNAAGATCNTCTAAACTGTATTCATTGANTACCTCATATGCACTNAGAGGATTTTGNGTATTCATTCTCATATCCAAAGGCCCCTCAAGACGCGTTGAAAAACCTCTATACCCTGAATCAAATTGATGTGAGGATACACCAAAATCTGCAAGAATTCCGTCAACGGNTGANATACCATAAAAATTCAAATGCTGATTNAGGTGGGNAAAATTCCCACTTATCAATTGGAACCTATAATCAGTGATATCGTTTTGTAGTGCCTCCAAATCCTGATCNAATGCCAATAGTCGCCCNGTCNTGGATAGNTTTTGTAAAATNGCTNTNGAATGACCTCCTCCACCAAAAGTTGCGTCGACATAAACCCCATCAGGATTGATTTTCAACCCTTNAATAGCTTCTACAAGCATTACGGGTTTATGATANATCGTCTTCATTTCGATCCCCCATTACTTCCTCAGCCAANGTCGCAAAATCAGTAGTCGCCTCATAAATAGATTTTTCGTAAAGCCCTTTGTCCCATATCTCTAGAATATTNACNACAGACGAGACAACCACNTCTTTGGAAATTTCAGCGTGGTTTGTTAAATCTTTTGGAATCAANAANCTACCCGTANTGTCAACCTCTAGAAGTTTCACACCCGCNGTAAANCGACGGATAAAATCATTGTTCTTTTTGTTAAAACGATTAAGCTTATTNACTTTCTCCATTAACCCCTCCCATTGGTCNAAGGGATACAATTCCAAACATTTATTAAAAACNGCTCTTTTGATAACAAAACTTTTATTNAGATGNTTGGAAAGTTGTTTTTTCAATGCAGCGGGAAGCATTATTCNCCCTTTAGCGTCAGCTTTACACTCATATGTGCCAATGAAATGCTGCATAGTGTTATTTGCTCAATTTNAATCAAATATAAANTAATTTTACCACTTTNTACCACTTTCTACCACATTGTTAATAAGTTTTANNACCTCTGACTTCAATNAATTAAATTCATTAAAAAAATTAAATACAAATGATACAAGTGAATTGCATATCTTTGAATTTATTTATTAATGATGCTTGAGAGACAAATCATTGTNGAGTCCGACTACCGTTATATTGAAATAGGTGAAGGGACACCAGTGGTNATTTTNCATGGTTTGATGGGGGGGTTAAGTAATTTTGAAGGAGTAATAAATTACTTTCCNAGTANAGGATATAAAATATTNGTACCAGAATTACCAGTTTACGACTTACCACTNATAAATTCCACTGTAAAATCTCTTGCCGAATTTTTAGATGGTTTTTTAAATTTCAAAAAACTCAAAGAAGTAGTACTTTTGGGNAACTCANTAGGAGGCCACATCGCCCTTTTGTACTCCAAATTCCACCCAGAAAAAGTTAAGGGTCTAATTATCACAGGAAGCTCAGGTCTTTATGAAAATGCAATGGGAGACGGCTATCCTAAGAGGGGGGATTACGAATACATNAAAGCNAAAAGCGAAGAAGTATTTTACGACCCNAAAATNGCCACAAAAGAAATNGTTGACGANGTCTTTGAATCCGTAAACGATCGTAANAAGCTCGTNAGAACTCTGGCAATTGCTAAAAGCGCAATTCGTCACAATATGGCCNANGACTTACCAAATATGCAAACTACCACTGCTATTATTTGGGGAGCCCAAGATAGTGTNACTCCTCCCAATGTAGCGGAAGAATTTNATTCNCTCCTNCCCAATTCCGATCTCTACTGGATTGATAAGTGCGGTCATGCCCCCATGATGGAACACCCTGANCGATTCAATGAGATCATGAACTTTTGGATGGAGAAACACAATATTTAAATATTTGAAATGAATGTTGCCCATTCTGAGTTTTTGGTGAGCAACACCAAAGTGGAGAACTGCCCCAAAAGTAGTTTACCTGAATACGCCTTTATTGGCAGGTCCAATGTAGGAAAATCTTCATTGATCAATATGTTGTGCAACAGAAAAAAACTGGCAAAAACCTCCTCTAGGCCAGGAAAAACCAAATTGATCAATCATTTTTTAATCAACAAAGAATGGCATTTGGTTGACCTTCCCGGTTACGGTTATGCTAGGGCTTCAAAAACCCAAAAAAAAACCTTTCAAAAATTTATTATTGACTACCTCAATAAGCGTAAGGAGCTCGTCTTTGCTTTTTTACTGATTGATATTCGACACAAACCACAACCCATTGATCTAGACTTTTTGTGTTGGCTGGGTAAACATTATATTCCATTCTCAATAGTATTTACGAAAGCAGACAAAATCAATGAAAAAGAAATTGAAAAAAAGGTTTTGGATTATTTGAAGGTACTAGAGCAAGACTGGGAAATCCTACCTCAATATTTTGTAACCTCCTCAGAAAAAAAACTGGGAAAGGATACACTTTTAAATTATATACAGCAGATTAATAAGGGTATTAAGAAATTTTAACCATTTTTTTTGATGTTGAGCTTTTGGGCAAAATAATCGCAAAAATCCTTCATAGTTAATGCCATCTTTTCATCCTGTGTGGCCCTTAAATAGGTGTCACTCATAGTGAGCAACGATTGATGGAAAAACATTTTCATTTGATCAACAGGCATCTCCTTAATCCATAAATCCACCCTCAAGGTTTCTTGATTTTGTCCGTCCCAAAGTGCCAAAAGCATCGCCTGTGCAACCTCATTTTCTATCCCTCCGTCGGGAGCCGACCAAATGATTTTCTCAGGTACTTTATTCGCATCTAATGTTACTTTTATACTTATCTGGCTTGTCTTTTTTGCCATCATCTTCTTGGTTTATAATTGGATTTTGAGAACAGTGTTTGAGCAGGTAAGTTAATCAAAGCATTAATTTCTGTTTCTGGATATCGCTTCATATAGGATTTAATGATTTGCCAACCTAACCACACTCCTACTCTTCCTGGTGACTCGTTATCAATTTCTAAATAAAATTTTGAAAATGGAGCGGGGGCTATAAACCTTTGCAATAAGGAAGGATCAGTATTAAACAATAATTGTTTTTCTATAAAATATTGCCACATATACACCTCATTTTCTATCAACCATTGCAATTGATCTTCAGTATAACACATCTTTAGAGCATCGCTAGATTTAGGCATTACCCAATCTTTAAGATAAATTTGTTTACCAAAATAAATCATTTGAGACAAAAGGGTTCTGTCATTAGTAGGAGGAATTTTATAGGCCACGAATTTATTGACTACATGAGAGCTCAAATACTTGATATCCATTTCTTGTCTGATATATTGGGGAATTCCCTCGTAAAGGGGATGATCAGCTCCTAGATAGGTATCCAAGGATACAATCAACAAAGAATCAGTGTAAATCGTCTTACTTTGATAATCTACATTGTTTATAACGCCTATAACTCTTGGGGGCTGGGTTTTTGGAAAGTAATATTTAAAGTGCTTAAAAAGATTTTCCAAATCATTTTCAAGGGGTTCAATTTTGGGAAATTTCTTGTTCACGTTCTCGAACAATAGGAGTTGCAGGCTGTCTTTTTGCCTTTTAACCCAAACACTATCGTTAAACTTCTCAGGAAAAAGAAAAGGAAATTCCTTTTTCAACTGTGGGATATTCGATGCTTGTGAGAGATGAAACTTCTCATCAAACCTCTCAATGGTCAATTCTAACGGGATAGAAAGTATCTCAGAGATCTTGGAATCAGGCTCTTTACAGCCTGTAATAAAGCAAATAAAAGAAAGGACAAAAAATATTCGTAGGCTTGAGCAAATAATCAATCTCATTTAATTGGATTTATTTTAATTCCAATGTAACTTAGACATACAAATGTAAGTGGTCTTTATTTAAAAAAATGAAAACACCAGAAAAAGTAGTGAACCATATCGTAAAGTGGTTGAAAGATTATTTAAAAGATTCAAAAATGGATGGATTTATTGTGGGCGTATCTGGAGGAATTGACTCTGCCGTAACCTCAACGCTTTGCAGTCTTACTGGAGCACCTGTATTATGTCTTGAAATGGAAATACATCAAGACTCCAAACAAGTTTCGAGAGCACGACAACACATTGAATGTTTGAAAAAAAAATTTGTTAATGTAAGGCATCATAACGTTTCCCTGACAGGAGTTTTTGATGGATTTGTTGAGGGCTTACCCGATACCGATGATAAAGATGCCCAATTACTCAGTTTGGCCAATACAAGAGCGAGATTAAGAATGACTACCTTGTATTATTTTGCGGCTTTACACCGTTATTTAGTGGCAGGAACGGGAAATAAGGTAGAAGATTTTGGAGTGGGATTTTATACCAAATACGGTGATGGAGGGGTTGATTTAAGCCCAATCGCCGATTTACTCAAATCTCAGGTATATGAATTAGCCCAATACCTTGAGGTGATCGAAGTGGTACAAAAGGCCGCACCTACTGACGGTCTATGGAGTGATAACAGGACAGATGAAGAGCAAATAGGGGTAAACTACAGCGATCTGGAGTGGGCCATGACTGAAATTGAGCAAAATCCCTTGCTTACGGGGCTAGATCAAAAACAACTGGATATCATTGAAATTTATATGAATTTAAATAGTGCCAACAAACACAAAATGAATCCCATTCCCGTTTGTCAAATACCCCCTCCATTATTGAACTAGACATCAAAAAAATTATTAATTTCAGATTTTAGCAAATATCTACTCAAAGTTGTAATTAAATTTCATGTGCGGATTTGTATCAAATTTTAAATGCATATAAATTAATTTTCTCTGAAATGACAACAATTAATAGCTGGTACCCTTAAAAACATTAAAAATGCCACTAAATACACTATATTAAATCCTTAAGAATTATTGATCTCTAATTTTTTTTTTGCCAAAGTAAAATAGCCTATGAGAACACCTTTGATTTATTCAAAAACACTAAAAAGATTTATCCCGAAATAAAGTTGATTTTTTTAAAAATCAAAATTCACTGGTTCATAGGATTCCCTTTTTGAGAGAAGTTGTTATAAGTTTTTTATTCTAGAATATAAAAGCTACTTTTTTATAGATACAACTATCAAAATCATTTCCTATAAACTTCAAATCACCTGCTCTTTTGACAATATCATAAGTTTGGATTATGATCTTGAAAAACCAAGAAATGATTATGGATCACCTTCTTTTACATAAACTAAGTATTCAAATCCTTTATGGAAGGAGAACGGAACATTTAATTTGCCCAAAAAATTGAAAATCAATCACAAAACTGTAAACACCTTCAAAACAGTAAAATGAATAAAGTTAAGTTTAGCAATATGTTTGAATTGTTTGTTCGTACCAAAAGTTTAAAACTGGTCTAAAGGACTCTATCAAGTTTATTTGAAATTATATTTTTCAATCGCTGATATCTTTTGATTTCTATTAATGTTTCTCGGTTGTCTTCCAGTTTCTTGGTATTCATTTGTANNTCTACAATTTTTTGATCNATNAAATATCGCCTCANGGATAAGATCGTTTCACTGACTAACTGAACCACTTCACTACCTTTNGTTTTTACATAAACATTTCTTTTTNCCCACTCATGAAGNTGATGTTGTTCCTCTTTCATGATTAAGTCTGTGATGATTTCATTCTGNCCCAGGTCTTCTGTTTGCATGATCTTTTCNAGATTTAAATCNTCTTGCTCACTTTGGTAAAATTCNATNAGTTTATAAAATATTTTTTTAAAAGTTTCGTGACTCAATTCTATCTCATCNTGTTGAAGATCNAAAAATATCTTTTCATAGACNCTNGCAGTAATCTTTTCAGTCTCCTCTACCAATTCTCCTTCCTCNTTTGCCCTTGAGATAAGCTCCTCAAAATCGAACTCCTCNTTNCCATAGGTGAGTAAAATNGAAATTATTTGTCTTTCTAACTCAAATGCCCGATTTACTTTAANAGCAGGATTATATGTTTTTTTNATAAGGGCAACAGATTCANCNGGAATAAANCTTTTGGCTCCTTTTTGTTTGTTTTTTTGATTGATCTGAGCCAAGGCCCTGAAGAGCNCATCTTCAGAAATTTGCATGATTTCAGCACAGTTCTGAATGTAAATCTCTTGTTTTATAACATCTGGAATNTTAAAAATACTCTCCACGATTTCCCTAATNGTTTCCGCCTTTNGGATCGGATCTTTTTTTCCATGTTCAGTAAGAAGCGAAGCCTTGAATTGGATAAAGTCTTTGGACTCCTCTTCCAAAAAGGTATTGATTTNGTCTTTAGTATGATATTTCGCAAAACTATCGGGATCTTCTCCATCGGGAAAACTNCATACCTTTACATTCATCCCTTGCTCCAAAATTAANTCTATACCCCTAATAGANGCCCTTAAACCAGCNGCGTCTCCATCNAATAAAACTACNATATTTGAAGTTAACCTANTGATCATACGAATTTGATNCACTGTTAGGGCGGTACCCGATGAGGAAACTACATTNGTGATTCCAGACTGATGCATTTGAANNACATCCGTATAACCCTCTACCAAATAGCANATATCATTTTTNGCAATGGCTTGTTTTGACTCGAATATCCCATACAAGGCCTTACTNTTATTATAAATTTCGGTCTCTGGTGAGTTTAGGTANTTAGCNGTTTTGGTATTTTGAGATAATATTCTCCCCCCAAANCCTTGCACNCNNCCCGACATACTTCGGATAGGGAAAATGACTCTGCCTCNAAAACGATCTACTTTTCGATCCNCATTGACAATCACCAATCCTGTTTTTTCTANGNNTTCTAGCTTATNACCTTCCTTTAGCGCTTTCTTACTCAGCGCATCATAGGAATCTGGAGAAAATCCCAAAGCAAATTTTTTGAGNGTCTCATCCNCAAACCCCCTTTCCTTAAAATAAGTCAAACCAATAGATTTACCTGCTTCNGTTTCCCANANATTTTNTTCGAAAAAAGCCGATGCATATTGAGCAACCAAAAACATACTCTCCTTNGTATCTTTNATNTGTTTTTCCTCAGGAATGANCTCACTTTCCTCTATTTCTATATTATATTTTTTGGCCAAATAGCGAATGGCNTCAGGATATGTNAAATGCTCGTGNTCCATCAGGAAAGCAATAACNTTACCTCCTTTTCCACTACTAAAATCCTTCCAAATTTGTTTGGCTGGAGANACCATAAAACTGGGTGTTCTCTCTTGGGTAAAGGGACTTAATCCTTTAAAATTGGCACCAGATTTTTTTAAGGTNACATACTCTCCTATNACCTCCTCTAGNCGGGCGGTTTCATATACTTGGTCTATGGTATATCTTGAGATCAAATNTAGTNTAATATTAATATAAAAATAAAATTAAATGATTAGTACNCAAAACCACAAGAATCAAATTNGCGTTTCAGTATNTAAATGCNCCGCTTTGTNACATAATTAACCATTAATTCGAGGGAATCTCGATAATTATTTTGGGGAAAAGTTTTGAGCAGCTCAATGGCANGGNCTCGAAAANAATCCATTTTTTTTTGGGCAAATTCAAGTCCACCTACACCCTTNATTTTTNTGATNGCCTCACGAACTCTTTTTTTNTCTTTATTNTGATTTTTGACNGTATTGATCANCCACTTTTTATCGGATNGGCCCATAACATTTAGGGCATGTATCATGGGCAGTGTCATCTTTTGTTCTTTGATNTCAATCCCAGTAGGCTTACCTATTTTNTGTTCTGAATAATCAAAAAGATCATCTTTAATCTGAAAAGCCATTCCCAGAAGTTCACCAAACTCATACATTTTGGANACCTCNTCATCACTGGCCTNNACAGATTTTGCTCCCATAGCACAACAAGCTGACAATAAGGTAGCTGTTTTTTGGCGGATAATTTCGTAATAGATTTCCTCAGTAATATCAAGATTTCTCGCCTTTTCGATNTGCAAAAGCTCACCNTGGCTCATTTCCCTAACCGCAATGGAGATTATTTTCAACAAATCGAAATCTTCGTTTTCTATAGAAAGTAACAATCCTTTGGAAAGAAGATAGTCNCCAACCAGTACAGCAATTTTATTTTTCCATAANGCATTGATAGAGAAAAAGCCTCTNCGTTGATTGCTNTCATCCACNACATCATCGTGAACCAANGTAGCAGTATGGATCAATTCTATTACCGATGCACCNCGNTANGATCGTTCATTAACCTTGCCCTTACCCANCATCTTGGCAACCAAAAAAACAAACATAGGACGCATTTGTTTTCCTTTTCTATTGACAATAAAATGAGTGATCCGGTTCAGTAAAGCAACCTTTGATNACATGGAAGAAGTGAACTTTTTTTCAAAAAGCTCCATTTCCTCATATATNGGTTCTTTAATGCGNTCNACAATTTTCATTTNACANTAAAGATACCACTATTNATGAAGGAATAACAAGCAATNAATTTNAGGATTTATTGGCCAATTGACCACAAGCCGCATCTATATCTTTTCCTCTGGANCGCCTTATNGTTACCCTAATTCNATTGGCTTCCAAAGCAGTTTCATAAGCTTCTATCCTGTCTTTNTCTGCTTNTNANAATTCNTCATCACCAATGGGGTTNTATTCAATTAAATTAACCTTAGANGGGGTNATTTTACAAAAGTNAATCAATGCCTTGATGTCCTCATCTNGGTCGTTTATACCTTTCCAAACTANATACTCATANGTTACAGGTNTGGAAGTCTTTNCANACCAATACTGGATNGACTTGGCAAGCTCCTCAAGAGAAAACTTCTCTGCAAATGGCATCAACTGCTCCCTCAAATTTTGTNGNGCACTGTGAAGTGANATAGCCAGACCAAAACGNACTTGATCATCTGCCATTTTCATTATCATTTTNGGNATTCCCGAGGTCGAAACTGTGATTCTAGANGGAGACATACCCAATGCNTCTGGTTTGGTAATTTTATCAATGGCATTGATCAGATTATTGTAATTCATCAATGGTTCTCCCATACCCATAAATACTANNTTNGATAAGGGTCTATCAAAATANAAACGNCTTTGCTTGTCNATCGCCACTACCTGATCGTAGATTTCATCTGGGTTNAGATTACGCATTCTTTTAATCTTGGCAGTAGCACAAAATTTACAATCTAGNCTGCAACCCACCTGTGAAGAAACACAGGCTGTAGTTCNGCTAGNAGTGGGGATAAGAACTGATTCGACAACCAAATCATCATGCAATTTAANTGTATTTTTAATCGTACCATCANTGCTTTTTTGTTGNTGGTCTATGTCAATATGNTTGATGACAAAGTGTTCNTCCAACAAGTTCCTAGTNGGTATTGAAAGGTTGGTCATCCCATCAAAATCGTGAATTCCTTTTTGCCACAACCATTGGTAAACCTGATTACCTCGAAAAGCTTTATCCTCATTTTCANTAAAAAATTTCCTTAGATCTTCAAGTGACAGCGACCGAATGTCTTTTTTTGCTTCNATTATCATCTAAGNTATCTTTCAAAAATACTCNANATTANCTTCTCNNTGATATTAAATAATGAGCATGGCATCTCCNTANGAATAAAAATTGTATTTATGCTTAATGGCTTGTTTGTATGCTTCTTTAATAAAATCAATATNAGCAAAAGCAGAGACCATCATCAGCAAGGTAGATTTAGGAGTATGAAANTTGGTGATCATACAATTNGCAATGGAGAAATCGTAGGGAGGGAAAATAAATTTATGTGTCCATCCCTGATAGGAATTAAGGGTGCCCATTGAAGATACAGAAGACTCCAATCCTCTCATTACAGTAGTNCCTACTGCACATATTTTTCTTTTATCTTTNAATGCCTTATTNACTAAATTAGAGGCTTCNTGGGAGATAATCAATTCCTCTGAATCCATTTTGTGTTTGGAGAGATCCTCCACTTCCACAGGACTAAAAGTTCCTAGTCCAACNTGCAGGGTCANCTCTGCAAGATCAACCCCTTTGATTTGTAATCTTTTAATCAAATGTTTTGAAAAGTGTAGACCTGCAGTAGGGGCGGCAACTGCTCCCTCNTGTTTGGCATAAATGGTCTGATACCGCTCNTCNTCTTCTTCCTCAATTGGGCGNTTGATGTATTTGGGCAGAGGTGTTTGACCCAATTCCTTGAGCTTNGATCTGAATTCANTGTAGGATCCATCAAAAAGAAACCTTANAGTTCTTCCTCTTGAAGTAGTATTGTCNATNACCTCTGCAACCAGACTGTCGTCATTNCCAAAATANAGTTTATTACCAATTCTAATTTTTCGGGCAGGGTCGACCAAGACATCCCANAGGCGTTGTTCCTCNTTNAGTTCTCTCAATAAAAANACTTCAATTCTGGCTCCAGTTTTCTCTTTGTTTCCANAGAGTCTGGCAGGAAANACNTTCGTGTTGTTGAGAACCATAACATCACCTTCATCAAAAAAATCGATTACTTCTTTAAATGTNTGGTGACTGATCGACTGTTCAGNACGNTTGAGAACCATCAACTTNGATTCGTCTCTTCCAGNAGAGGGTCTTTGCGCCAATAACNNATTNGGNAGGTCAAAATTAAAATCTGACAGTTTCATAAAACCATNTTATTNTCACTGCAAATATATGTTTCTGNTNGGGCGGTTGTCAAGTAAATGGTAATAAAAAAACTAAAATATTTTTTGATCGAAGTCAATTCTTNTAAGNTCGTCCCAGAAANTGGGNTAAGACTTTGAAACCACNCCANCATTGTTAATCGTNATGGGTACTTTNAANCCCAGTGGGGCAAATGCCATAGCCATTCTATGATCATTATAGGTATCGATAGCAATATCAGTNTTNATTTTTCCTGAATTAACGAGCTCAAGGCTGGCANCAGTTATTTTGACTGTTGCACCCAACTTTTCGATTTCAACTTTTAGGGCCNTTAACCGATCTGTCTCTTTTATTTTCANGGTATGCAAACCTCTGAGCTTACATTCTACATNCATTCCCAAACATGTCACANCAATAGTTTGNGCCAAANCNGGGGTGTTTTTTAGATTTAATGATATGTAATTTGGAGGGCTAAAACCTTCAATTTTTGTAAGCTTTATTTTTCCATCAATATTTCTTGTTTTTACACCCAATTTTTCATAGATCGTAGACAAAACAGCATCTCCTTGTGTACTTTCCTTCAAAAAACTTTTTAAAGTAATTTCACTTTCCTCAGCTAGAGCAACTATTGAGTAGAAATATGATGCTGAACTCCAGTCAGACTCTATATTCCAGCAAATCGGATCAATTGATAATTTTGGCTGTATGGTGATTTTATTCCCACCGAAAGATGTCTCACAGCCCAATTTACAGAGAATACTTTGGGTCATTTTAATGTAAGGTACAGAGGTGGTTTCACCAATCAAATCAATGGTCAANCCATTTTTGAGGGAAGGAGCAATCAACATTAGTGCCGAAATATACTGACTGCTNATNTTAGCAGGNAGTGATACCAGATTCTTTGTNATTTCTCTCCCATTGATGATCAAAGGAGGAAAGCCAACCTCTTTTTGATAAGTAATATCAGCTCCTAAACTGTTCAAGGCCTCCACTAAGAGTTTGATAGGGCGCTTCTGCATTCTTTGAGATCCCGTCAAAACAATCTCCTTTTGTGGTCGAGTAGCAAAATAGGCTGTCAAAAAACGCATGGCCGTTCCTGCATGATGTATATCTATAACATTCCCCTTACTATTTAATCCTTTTTGAGTCACTTTTGAATCATCAGAATTAGAAAGATTTTGAATTTCGATTTGGGGAAATACAGCTTTAAGCAAAAGTAATCTGTTAGATTCACTTTTAGAACCAGTAATGGTAAGCTCACCATGGGCTCTTCGGGTAGGGTGATTTATTTTTATTTTCATTTAGGTTTATTATTTCAATTTAGGGTTGTTTTGATGACGGTGATGGTCTCTCTCAGATTTGATTTTTATTTTTTTGTCAAAAGCTTTCTGCAAATCCACCCCGGTCTGATTGGCAAGGCACAAAACCACAAAAATAACATCGGCAAGTTCCTCTCCTAGGTCCTTTGATTTGTCAGTTTCTTTTTCACTTTGCTCTCCATACCTCCTAGCAATGATGCGGGCAACCTCCCCTACCTCTTCTGTAAGCTGAGCCATATTGGTCAATTCGTCAAAATAACGAACTCCATGTTCCTCAATCCAATTATCAACAATTTCCTGTGCTTTCTTCAATTCCATCTCTTAACGAATTTAAAACTTTCCCGTTGGTCGTAAAAGCATAAATCTAAAAATCATAACATCCCTTTAATTTCGTCAAGGTTATTTACCATCGGACAATGGTTATGAAAAGGCTCGTTATGAGAGTTGAAATGTATGGCTTGCATACCCATATTCAATGCCCCTAAGATATCTGCCTCCAAGCTGTCCCCAATCATTAAGGATTTTTCTGGAATAGTTTTGGTTTGGTCAAGGGCATATACAAAAATAATCGGATTAGGTTTTTTGAAGCCTACTTTCTCCGCTGTAATGATATTTTGAAAATAGGGCGCTAAGCCTGATTTTTTTATTTTATGAAGCTGTACTACCTCAAATCCATTGGTGATGATATGAAGTTGATATTTGGTTTTGAGTTTCTCCAAAAGGGAAATTGTCCCTTGAAAAAGATTCGAAAAAGTGGATAGATTTAAAATATATTGATTGGATAAACTATTGATATCTTCAGGATCGAAGCTAAAATCAATTGCTTGAAAACTTTCGATCAACCTTTTGTGACGCAGTTCCAGTTGAGAAATTTTATTTTCTCTATATAACTTCCAATATCGGTGATTGATCTCATTGTAAACGGATAAAAAATCATTTAGATTGATTTGAAAATTAAGCTTTTTGAAGATCTTCTTAAAGGTCAGTGCTGAATTTTTTTCAAAATCCCAAAGGGTATGGTCCAAATCAAAAAAGACATCCGTAATCTGATTTTTATTGATCATGATACCGAAGATAATTAATGAATTGGTCTCGCCATGAGTTTTTCATCTCACTGGCATTTAGAATTCCATTGGAAAAAGAGACCCCATGAAAAGCAGATCTAGTGGGTAAGTTTTCGTAGAGCTCCTCCAATTTTTTAAAAGCTTTTTGGGTTGAGAATTTCCTCAATCCTTGCTCTTCGGCTACTATAGGATGAATTTTTAGCGGGGTTTGTATGTCGTTGTTTAAGTCATAAAAGTAGAAAGGAACAGCTGTCGAGGCCCTGTATCCCACCTCCTCAATATAACCCATACTGAAATCCATCTGAATTTCTTGATCTAATAAGGTGTAATAACCAGAGGAAGCCGACAATAGTCCATAATTGAATCGCACGGAATCTACTTTATTGAGGATCAGTTTTTTGAGCTGCCTGCATTCCTCAAATAGTATTTTGGGTTCCTTTTGGGAGGCATATGAGGCCAACAAAGAAACCGTATTTAAATCGGCTGTATTTTTGATTAATTTTCTAAAACTAGAGTTGTAAATCGATATACCTCTGTCGTAAAAGGTGTTTTTAGCAAAAAGGAAAAAATAAAACGGTTTATTTCCAAACTCTTNGAAAAGCACCTCCAACTCTTCAAAATTATTNTAGGGGTCTTTTCGTAAACCCAACAANACCAAATATTGCTCAATGAGATCAAAAAAATCTAATTTCCAAATGGCGTTNATNGAATCTGTGAGCTTAAGTAATAANGATTTTTTTTGAAANTGATAGGGATTNACGANAGAAATTATAGGTTGGAATTTTGGCTTTTTCCAAGACACATGNGGGAGATACGAAAAAAACTCATGTAATTTATCTTTNAGTTGTATNGCCCAAAGGTCGATNAGGGGGAGTTCAAGAAAATTATTTTTTGANGCCAAACTTTGGTAAGNCAAAAATGCTCCCAACTCATCTTTTACNTGGGGCANAAATTCCTCATATCTACTCATCAAATAAAAAGAGGCTGCAAAAANATCGAAGGGNAANTGCGAGGGTTTTCCCTGTTTAAAAAANGCAGGAAGCCCNCCCCAACTGCTAACTTCTATNTAAATCTCCTGAATGCCTTGCTGAAAAAGCAGGTCATGTGATGCTATAAAAAATTCACTACCAAGGGGGTGATTAGTATAACTCAATTTAGGTCCCGANTGAGAAACGAATTTTTCTATACTNGAGGTAAAACTTACAGGGAGTTCTAAAATCCGTATAAAAACCTGCCTGAATATATAGGTCAATCGGGGNGTTATCTTGTGCGAATAAACCAGTATCATTCAGATCAAATTTTCGTCTTTAAAGCTAAAATAGTGCTTTTCGGAGACAATANGATGATCCAAAATTATAATATNAAAAGTANTATCANCATTGANATATTTTGGGTAATATCCTGATCTTGTTGNNGNGTAAAAGGTTTCCNAAAGNATGNTTNTGGGCTTTAGCGCCNAATTCAATTCCATTTTTGAAAGCCAAGANGGGTATCCANCTCAGTTTNATTGACCCGGNCTTTACTCAAGTATTTTTTTCGAGTAATCAATTNAATTNATTGGGGTTTTAAATCNAAAAATCCNTNNAGGATAGNGGANANAGNNATNTGNATNATAAATAAATACTAGACCGNTCGAGTTAAATNGTTTNNTTTGCTTGGGNAAGCTCCTGCANGCGGCATGAAAGTTCCAAGGCTGCNTTTATTTNTNTTNCNTTGNCCANNCCNNTTACTTTGAATTGCATGACAAAATGAAGNGANATATTTTGTAAATCTNACAATCCGTTTTTTGATAATGNAATATTNGTTTCATCAATTCAACTGTACTTTTTACTTGACTGCCAGTCNCCTATGATGATGGCCNATAATTACACNACANAGAGTGATTNGGGTANTTTTTNTTTTAATTTNTCNNNAAGAGGNTTACNNGATTTCCNTTGCTTANTGGTTAAATTTNGNNGNAAATTCGATATTNNATTTTNATCTNCATANAGGTNTGAAANATTTGAGGAAATTAGTANTGANTTAGGNGNGCTTTTAANGCCTCCCAATCTATTCCCCCATAATTACCTGAACTCATCATCAATAATACTGACGCTTGGTAATCCTGCTCCAATAGAAAGTTTTTCAAATCCTCCGGCTTAGAGAAAACCATCAGATCGGGATGTCCAATTGCCTCTATGATTTCTTNAGGACTAATNGGGGTTCTGTTTTTTATTTTCAAAGCCTCAGGATCATAAAAAACAATGGGTAAGTCTGCCTTTTCTAGGGTAAGNTGATAATTGACAAGGAAAGAGGAATCCAAACTGCTGTANGTATGCAACTCNAGACAGGTAATAAGTTTCAATCCTGCAAATTGTTCTCTNACCGCTNNTGTCGTAGCTTTTACCTTACTGGGGGCATGAGCAAAATCCTTAAANAGGTNNCTGGTCTTTCCCNTGGCNAATAGTTCNAATCGTTTTGAAGCACCTTTAAAACTNAAGATNGCCTGATAAAAATCGTCTTCATCNATCCCTACAAGTTGACAAATCCACTTAGCACCAGACAAATTGGAAAGATTGTGTTNTCCAAAAAANCCCAATGGNACTGGGCCTTCATCNGTATCNAGATAGGTGACGCCTGAAGAAACCNTATAATCAGGCATACGATAAGGTTCTTTTCTAATTGTATTTTGTGANGCCTCAACCATTTCACGCAATATTTCGTCTTCTTCATTGAAAACCAAAACCCCTCCAGCCGTAATCGAGTCGATAAATAATTCGAATTGACGGTTGTAATCCNTNAATGTTTTAAAAACATTGACATGATCCCAAGCGATTCCNCTNATTAATGCTATTTGAGGTTTGTAGTGGTGAAATTTGGGACTTNANTCNATAGGAGAGGACAANTATTCATCNCCNTCNAAGATAATAAATTCNTTGTTTTCGGACAAGTAAACGGAGTTGTCGAAACCCTCCAGTTGGGCTCCAATCATATAATCAACCGATTTTTGATGGTAGTTTANCACATGCAATACCATTGCAGAAATAGTGGTTTTNCCATGACTCCCGGCAATCACTACCTTAGTTTTGTTTTGTGNGTAATGNGCGATAAACTCGGGATAAGAAAATAGNGACAGTCCCATTTTTTGAGCTGCCAGTAATTCTGGATTATCCTTTTTGGCATGCATGCCCNTNACCACTGCATCAAGACTTGCNTTTATTTTTTCGGGAAACCAACCAATTTGAACTGGACAAATCCCAGCCTTTTGAAGCTGACTNAAGGAAGGGTCAAAAATAGCNTCGTCACTTCCGGTAANCTGNTGNCCATTTCCACTNAGCGAAATNGCCAAACTGTGCATCGCACTTCCCCCTATNGCAATAAAATGGTATTTACTCAAGATTTATTTTATTTNTAAATTCACTAGCCTCTNNAAAGTTAGGGTTTATCTCNAGTGCTTTTTGTAATAAGGCNTGNGTTTTTTTNGGCTGTTCGTTGAAGTAATAAATTCTCGATTGGTAATAATAGGCCCATTCTAGCGGATAATTATCTTTGAATCCATAGGATTTGATGTAGTTATCCAATGCCGCTTTNCCAGCCTCCGATTCAANATTGTACTCAGAGGCNGCCCTACCCAATTCAAAAANNATATCTTGGTCAAATTCNTCTATCCATTGCTCATGNCCTGAAAATTGTTGATTCAGNTCNTGNAATATTTCNANATATTTGAATTTGGAAGCCTCAAAATTATTTTTTACTTCANACAAATAAGCCTGCATCATCTTACCTGAAATNGAGTCAATATTANTTAACNCGTCGGTTTTTTGNTCAGCTAAAGCAATACTTCCNCCNAGTATTGAGGGAATTTCTGCANANAANTNAATCAATAAATTNANTATNACCNCCTTTTTNGGTTGCAACTCGTGGGCTTTNAGAACAGACNTCCTAGCTTTTATTANGTAGGGNACCGAAAAAAAACGAGAAACTTCCAATGATTTTCTAGCAGCNGCAACGCCAAGTTTAAAGTAATTTTCCGCTATGGGATTGTCGATCAAAAGTTTTTCGAAATATTCAATCGCAGTATACCAATCCTTGTATTTNTANGAAAGTTCTGCAATGGANACGACCACTGTTGTANCGCCTTCCTCNTCCTTGTTTTTTAGAGATTTTAGTGNTCTTNTATAATTAGAATCTNCCTGGTAATCNTANGTTACAAAAGGGGTTTTAACTTGAGACAGAATCAGGAGAGGGAAAATAAAAAANAGAATCGTGCATTTAATCTTAATCATTTGGNGCGTTTAATTTCTTCCAAATTAAATCTTTAAGGGGAATTAAACCCGATTNATCCANCANAGAAATCATACAANACGGGATATCACCAAAATTNGTTTNCATTTCTTCAGCGTATTCTGCTTTAAGCTCATCNTCTAGNAAATCGCATTTGGAAAGGGCAACNATATANTCTTTATCCATCATTTCAGGATTNTAGGTTCTAAGTTCTGTAATTAAAATGTCAAAGACTTTTTTGACATTATCGGTGTCTGCAGGNATNATAAANAATAGAATAGAATTACGCTCTATGTGGCGTAGGAANTAATGTCCCAGCCCCNTCCCTTCNGCAGCACCNTCAATNATTCCNGGAATGTCNGCCATCACAAAAGACTGAAAATCACGATAGGGAACAATCCCCAAATTGGGTTTGAGAGTAGTAAACTCATAATCAGCGATTTTGGGTTTTGCAGNAGTNAAGGAAGCTAATAGGGTAGATTTTCCCGCATTAGGAAAACCGACCAATCCNACATCTGCCAATANCTTNAGCTCNAGGGTAATCTGTAGCTCTTGTCCTGGTNTTCCTAGTTGAGCATATCTAGGGGTTTGGTTAGTTGAGGATTTAAAATTCCAATTNCCAAGTCCTCCTTTTCCNCCTTCCAACAGNATCATTTCTTGACCGGGCTCTACAATTTCAAACAGCACCGCCTCGGTCTCCGANTTTTTGACCACAGTACCCAAGGGCACATCGATATAGANATCGTCTCCTTGTGCTCCACTNCTCCTGTTTTTACTNCCGTCACCTCCATGTCCTGCGATGTAGTGTCTTGTAAACTTAAAAGANTATAANGTCCAAAGGTTNGNNTTGGCACGGGCNATAACGTGTCCGCCTCTTCCACCATCACCCCCATCGGGTCCTCCTTTGGTGATGNATTTCTCACGGTGNAGATNTGCAGAGCCNTTGCCTCCTTTTCCTGACTTGAGGTTGAGTTTAACGTAATCAANAAAATTTGCTTCGGTCATGGGTTAGATTAAGNCATCNATTAGCGCGGTCAATCTTTGGGTAATTTCATNAATACTGCCGATACCATTTACACTATGAAATTTTCCCNGAGCTTNGTAAAAATCTCTCAAAGGNGCAGTTTTATTATTATATTCTTCGAATCTGTTTCTNATTTTTTCTTCGTCTTGATCATCCACCCTACCGCTTGTTTTTCCCCNGTTNACCAANCTTTCCANCAACANATCGTCNTCNACATCTAANGCTANAGTAGCTGAAATTTCCATANATTTTTCNCTCAAAAACTTTTCAAGCGCTTCTGCTTGTTTGGTNGTTCTNGGAAATCCATCAAATATAAATCCTTTGGTATCNGAATGGGTTTCNACCGCATCTTTTAGCATATCTATNGTGACTNTATCGGGAACCAAATCCCCTTTGTTCATNAAGGATTGTGCCAGTTGACCCAAATNTGTTTTGTTTGAAATATGGTGTCGAAATAAATCTCCAGTAGAAATATGAAANAANTGGTATTTAGATTTCAAAAATTTAGCCTGTGTTCCNTTACCCGNTCCAGGTTTTCCGAAAAGTACAATGTTGATCATCAATTATTATTTTCAGTAAAGATATCCAAATTGTATTGTTTTTTTCNAACCAAAAAAGTTATGCGTATTTTTGTAAAAATTTTGCGATGGAATTTTTTTCAACTTCGAAAACNCTAGGCATATTGGGGGGAGGNCAATTGGGTAAGATGATGCTATATACCACNAGGAAATGGGANGTAAAAACCTGTGTTTTGGATCCCAGCGACAGTGCCCCCGCAAAGTTGGCTTGTGACTCCTTTNTTNANGGGAAACTNACAGATTTTCANACGGTATATGACTTTGGAAAAAACACCGATGTTTTGACCATAGAAATAGAAAATGTNAATATCGAAGCACTCGAAAAATTGGAAAAAGAGGGNGTAAAGGTTTATCCTCAACCCCATGTNTTGAAGACNATCCAAAATAAATGCCTCCAAAAGAAGTTTTACAGAAATCAAAATATTCCCACGGTCTACTTTGAGGAATTTGAAAANCTAGAACAGGTAAAAGAGAGAATNATCAAAGGAGAATTNTCTTTCCCTTTTGTATGGAAATCAGCCGAAATGGGCTATGATGGATATGGGGTGNCTATTGTTAATTCCAATAAAGAAATCGAGGGTTTGAATACTGGGCCCTGTCTTCTGGAAGAACTAGTTCCCATGGCAAAAGAATTATCGGTCATTGTATGCCGACGTCCNTCTGGAGAAACAGTACACTATCCGGTAGTTGAGTCAGAGTTTCACCCCACCGCCAATCAGTTGGAATATGTTTTATGCCCCGCACGAATCTCCGAGCAAGCCACAAAAAAAGCGATAGAAGTAGCCCTGCAGACTTCCGAAGCTTATGGTCAGATCGGTTTGTTGGCCGTAGAACTATTCCTAACCCATGGAGGAGAGATATTGGTCAATGAAGTAGCTCCGCGTCCCCACAACAGTGGTCACTTCAGCATAGAAGCCTCCTACACATGCCAATTTGAACAACACATCAGAGCGGTATTCGATATGCCTTTGGGAAAAACCGAAAGTATAGTCTCGGCAGTGATGGTCAATCTTGTGGGTAAAGAAGGACATACCGGTCCTGTGGTTTACAAAAATATAGATCAAATCTTAGAGATTGAAGGGGTTACGCCACATATTTATGGTAAAAAAGAAACTCGTCCCTTTAGAAAAATGGGACATGTAACCATCATCCACCCCAAAATAGATACTGCCAGAAAAATGGCAAAACAAGTAAAAGAAACCTTATCAGTAATTAGTAAATAATATGGCAAAAGTAGGAATCATAATGGGCAGTGAATCGGATTTACCGGTCATGCAAGAAGCGATAGACATCCTTCAAAAGTTTGAAATTGAAACGGAGGTAGATATTGTCTCTGCCCACCGCACTCCNGAAAAAATGATCNANTATGGGAGTCATGCCCATCAAAGGGGGCTCAAAGTAATCATTGCTGGTGCTGGCGGTGCCGCCCACCTACCNGGAATGATCGCTGCTGTATCTCCCCTTCCTGTGATCGGCGTACCCGTAAAGTCGAGCAACTCTATNGACGGTTGGGATTCTATTTTATCCATACTGCAAATGCCTGGAGGCGTACCNGTAGCTACGGTAGNGCTTGACGGAGCCAAAAATGCGGGTATTCTGGCCGCTCAAATCNTAGGANCTTCAGAGCACTCNCTACTAGAAAAGGTAACCGAATACAAAAAAGCACTAAAAANNAAAGTCATCAATAGCAGTAGAAAACTAAATTCATAAAACATTGGAAAATCCNTTACTNTCCACGTTTGACACCCCNTATCAATCAATTCCCTTTAGTAAAATCAAATCCGAACATTATATTCCTGCCCTTGAGGAGAACATCAAAAATGCANTNNAAAAAATTGANAAAATCNCCCAANATTCTGCTNNCCCCAATTTTGAAAACACTATTGAAGCTCTGCAAAATGTAGGAGAATTACTGGAACGCAACAGCTCGATTCTTTTTAACCTNAACANTGCCNAAACCAGCAATGCCATTCAANAAGTCACCCAAAAGGCCTCTCCCCTGCTAACCAAGTATCAAAATGATGTAAGACTTAACCAGTCNTTGTTTGACCGNATAANAACTANATANGAAAATAGGGAGACTGAAAATTTATCGTTTGAGCAACTTACCCTTTTGGAAAAAGAATATAAAGGATTTNNAAGAAATGGGGCCTTNCTNAACGATGATGAAAAGGATATTCTAAGGGAAATAGATACCGAAAAGGCGCAACTCAGCCTTAGTTTTGGTGAAAATGTNTTNAATGACTCCCAGAATTTTGAACTTCAGATCACCGACGAAAGTAAGCTNAAAGGACTACCCNATCAAGTAAAGGAAATGGCNGCAGAAACTGCNAAATCCAAAGATAANAANGGATGGATTTTTACCTTAGATTANCCCAGTTACATCCCACTGATGACCTATTCGGAAAACAGGGCNCTNAGACAAGANATAAGTACCGCTTTTGGTCGTAGGGGTTTTCANGACAACGAGCAGAACAACACCGCCATCATANTGCGATTGATTGAACTCAGAAAAAAAAGAGCCGAATTACTCGGCTATTCTTCCCACGCNGCTTTTGTATTNGAGGAACGCATGGCTACCTCCGTGGNAAATGTAAAAANATTTTTAGAGGATTTGTATGAAAAAGCGTATCCTGCTGCNCAAATCGAATGGAAGGNAATGAAAAAATTTGCAGCAGAAAACCTAGGACTTTNTACCCTNGAAAAATGGGATAGTGCCTATGTATCGGAAAAGCTAAAACAAGCANAATTGGATTTGGANGAGCAAAAGCTTAAACCCTATTTCTCCTTGGAAAATGTCAAANCNGGNNTNTTTAATATTGCTGGAAAATTGTANGGGCTNAGCTTTAAAAAAAATANAGCCATAGAAGGCTATCACCCCGAGGTAGAGGTTTATGAAGTCTTTAACCGNGAATGGAATTTTTACGCCCTTTTGTACNCCGATTTTTTTCCTAGACCTGGGAAAAGAAACGGNGCGTGGATGACCTCCTACCGTGGACAGAAAAAAGGACAAAGGCCNCATATTTCCATNGTCTGTAATTTTTCTAAANACACCGCCANTACCCCTTCCCTACTNACATTCCAAGAGGTAACTACCCTCTTCCACGAATTTGGGCATGCTCTTCACGGGATTTTGGCCNACACGAACTATGGCGGATTGAGTGGCACTAATGTATTTTGGGATTTTGTGGAACTGCCCAGTCAGATTATGGAAAACTGGTGTTATGAAAAAGAGGCCCTTAAACTATTTGCNAAACATTATAANACTGGCGAACTNCTTCCCATGGAATACATCGANAAAATTAAAAAAGTNGCCNGCTTCCAACAAGGCTTANAGACCCTTAGACAATTGGGCTTTGGNTTTTTGGACTTATCCTACCACTNTAAGGACGCAANCAAGATCGAAGACGTNAAGGCNCATGAAAGCCAAATTTTGGAACGGGTACAGTTTTTAAGAAACTACCCTGAAAGTTGTGCCAGCACTGCCTTTTCACATATTTTTCAGGGAGGTTACTCCGCAGGTTATTACAGCTACAAATGGTCAGAGGTACTTGATGCCGACGCTTTTGAACTNTTTTTGGAAAAGGGAATTTTTGATCCCGAAACAGCNAAATCCTTTGANGACAANATCCTTTCCAAAGGTGGAACNGAGCATCCCATGNTNCTCTATAAAAGGTTTAGAGGTAAGGCNCCGGATCCNAANGCATTACTTAAAAGAGCGGGATTGGTGGACTAGTGGATTCCAATCANTTATTTTTAATCTTGGTAAAATTCGAATAAAAATTTTAGNAGAAACCTCTAAAGGAATACTNTAATGAAATTATTGGATAANCTANCTTTATGNAATAATTTTCAAACTGTGATNTGNANTACTATACTTATGTGGATTGCTTTTTTCNTTTATNAGAAATAAANAAATTTAGGAATTGGTNTGAGTCNAATAGATNAAATAAAAATACAAGCAAAAAATNAATTATGATTTACTTANGNGGCAAACTCNNNNTATCANTNCAAAAGNAATGGAATTNATATAAANGGATTGGTAGNNTACNAATAACGAAANAANGTTATTTTNTAAGTTTAGNAATATGTTAAAAATTAGACTCAATTGTGAAAACTANNATAAACATTTNCNAAATGACTNTNATAANGCAGTGATTTNCTAAAATGAATATAGTTCATANTATGCANTGCGTAGAATCTATNNATNAAAACNCATGTTTTANTTGTGGTGGTGGTTTTTAAAAAAANACCGACNAAAAGATATTACTTCGANCAAGACTAAAATTGAAATNAAAGAAAAATCAANTAAGAAATNATAAAGTGTTNAAAGNTTTTATTNAAAAACATCTNTTTAAAATAAAAANATTGNTNTNAACCCACTTNANAGGTNCTCTAAATATTNCANNGTTTATAAAAATAGTTGCCTCANAATTTATTTACNACAAANAAACCCCTTANTCNCTTTNCCAATTTAAAAACCCNCCTTCNANGTCATANATTTTTTCAAAACCNAAANAGACCATCACCTGAGCAGCATAAAGGCTTCTTCTNCCAGAACGGCAATAGACCAGTANGGTATCCGATTTGGAAAGTTTTTGAATCTNGGTCACAAATNCCTCTGACTTTACATTGATNTTTTTTGCNCCTNAGATATGGCANTCGTCAAANTCTTCAGGTGTTCTTACATCAATAACGGTATAGCCTTGTCCAANCAAAGCTTGGTATTCCGATTTTTCTAACACCTCCACNTTGGGTGGCTGTAAAACAAANAAAAGTATCANTAAGAGTGCTTTCATATAATGGGATTGTACCTTAAAACTAACCATAAAATTGGAATTCCTTCAACCCAGAAGCTGCTAAAATATTTGGATTGCTCTGNTTTNGAGATTAAAAGCACAAATATTAACAGAACTACNATGAATATAGTAATNAAGAAATATTTTGATTTTAGANAGCANNCTTCCAAAANNATAAAAACCAAGAGTAAAATCACCCCGAGCATTTTTGTTNNNGGAATACCCANTTTTTGNGGCCAAGTAGACAAATGGGGGTCNTCCAATTTAAGGTCTCTGATTTCAAAAGGNAGTGTGGCNACCAATACAAAAAGGTAACGCTGAAAGCCATAGACCNAAGATCCNTCGGTAANGCTTTTATCGGCNATNCTCAGCGGNAAAAAAACAGTGGTTAACACCCAACTNAGGGTGACCAAGTGNATTTTCAATCCCNTGAANCCTCTAAAATTNATTTTTAACCCNGGTAAAGGCAAACAGTAGAGCAATACCAAAACCANTNTNANAAGNAGTAATAATTGAGCGGTAAAAGGNAGGTAAAAGACCCCTNCAAGAAAAAGAAGGNCAGACAANAAGAGTAANCCAAAGAAAANAGAAAAACCCTNGGATNTCATTCCCCCTTTAAANAAAAGAAAACGGTGAAACTTGATAAAGTTATAGCCGAAAAAAGGAGCAGTAAAGCAGATCATTATATCGGCATAANTGTATGAAAAACCAAAATCCAAAGCGGTAATTTGGGCCAGCGCNAAAACCGCCAAACCCACGTGAAAGTTGAACTTAATATAGCCGTCAAATANCTTANTTAACCATCCCACNCTACAAAAGTATCTGTAAACTGTTAANAACTAGGATTTTTGTTCAAAAAAATTGGAGAAATGAATTAAAGGGAGGCAAAAAGAGNAGTATNTACATGCTAATTTTNNCAAAACANCTNAGGTATGCAACCAGACAAATTTGCTTTACGNCACATAGGCCCCAACGAGNTGGAAATCTCAAAAATGCTCTCTNCNTTGGANGTNGATTCCGTTGAGGAACTGCTTTCGGAAACCCTTCCTATGGAGATNAGACTGCCACAACCATTNAANCTTCGGAGGGGCATCAGCGAGTATAGATTTCTCAATGAGCTGCGGGCCCTGTCTGACGAAAACAAATTGTTTGAAAATTATATNGGTTTGGGTTANCACCCCACCANTACCCCTGCTGTGATTCAGCGGAATATAATGGAAAACCCNGGNTGGTANACNGCCTATACCCCCTATCANGCGGAAATTGCCCAAGGGAGACTNGAGGCACTGTTTAATTTTCAAAGTATGGTTTGCGANCTNACGGGGATGGAACTNGCCAATGCCTCCCTATTNGATGAAGCNACAGCGGCAGCGGAGGCGATGACACTAACCTATGCCGTCCGGTCGCGNGAGCAAAAAGAATCTAAAGCCGATAAGCTCTTTGTATCGGAGGACATCCTCCCACAGTCTTTGGCGGTGTTAAAAACNAGAGCCTTGCCTTTAGGGATAGAATTGTTGGTAGGCGAAGTNGAAAAGGTAGATTTTNANGCNTCTTTTTTTGGAGCTTTTTTTCAATATCCGGGNAAGGANGGAGCCNTAAGCGACNTNCGCGCGCGAGTGANTAAGGCCAAAGCCTTTGGGCTAAAAACCATAGTGGCGGCAGACNTANTGAGTCTTACCCTATTGGAAGCTCCAGGAANTTATGANGTGGATGTGGTGGTNGGNACTACCCANCGTTTTGGNATTCCTCTNGGTTATGGCGGGCCCCATGCAGCCTATTTCGCNACCAAAGCAGACTACAAAAGANACATCCCNGGACGNATCATCGGNCAAACCCGAGATCAGGANGAAAATCCAGCTTTGAGGATGGCACTTCAAACCNGAGAGCAACACATNAAAAGAGATAGGGCAACCTCCAATATCTGNACNGCACANGTTTTACTGGCGGTAATGGCTGGAATGTATGCCGTGTATCACGGTCCNAAAGGATTAAAAAGAATCGCCAAAAGGATTCATTTAAACGCTGCTAAACTAGAAAAAAAATTGTCAGACTTAGGCTTGTNCCAACTCAATGNCTATTATTTTGATACCTTGAGAATCAAAATCAATGCTGCCGCTGTAAAAGCCGAAGCTGAAAAAAATAANATCAATTTCAACTACATTGATGAGAATACCNTNNCAATTNCTATTAANGANACCACAGATGAAGTGGCGCTTTTAAAAGTACTCAATGTCTTTGAAAAGGTGGTTCATCAGAAAAACATNAATGGAAAAGTAAAAATTGAGAATCACCGCTATCCNCAGGATCAAAAGNGAANGAGTCCTTNTCTCAAACATAAAATTTTCAATTCGTTCCATTCAGAAACCGCAATGATGCGNTATATAAAAAGTTTGGAGCGTAAAGATTTTGCTTTAAACCATTCGATGATTTCCNTGGGATCTTGTACNATGAAACTGAATGCCGCAGCAGAGATGTTACCCTTGAGCTGGCCCAAATGGTCGAGTATCCANCCTTTTGTTCCTNTAGANCANGCTAAAGGGTACCATAAGATGCTNCACCGATTGGAAAATCACCTTNCAGAGATTACGGGGTTCCACGCTACTTCTTTGCAACCTAACTCTGGGGCACAAGGGGAATATTCCGGGCTGATGGTGATCCGGGCTTATCACGAGTCCAAAGCAGACACTCATCGCAATATTTGTTTAATCCCGTCTTCCGCTCATGGAACGAATCCCGCCTCNGCTGTTATGGCAGGAATGAAAGTAGTTGTTNTTAAAACAGATGAACTNGGNAANATTGATTGGATCGATTTTTTGGATAAAACAGAGAAAAATCGTGATCATTTNGCTGCNTTGATGATTACCTATCCNTCCACCCACGGTGTGTTTGAATCGAACATCAAAGATATTACCGCCAAAATNCATGANTTTGGAGGNCAGGTATACATGGATGGTGCNAATATGAATGCNCAGGTNGGACTGACTAGCCCAGCCCAAATCGGCGCGGATGTTTGCCATCTCAACCTCCACAAAACTTTTGCCATTCCCCACGGTGGNGGTGGTCCTGGAGTAGGTCCCATTTGTGTAGCTGAACACCTATCTTCATTTCTGCCCCANCACCCCTTGGTGAGCACAGGAGGAAGTAATTCAAAAGATNCCATTTCCGCCGCCCCNTGGGGATCGGCATTGGCTTGTTTNATTTCCTANGGATATATCG
Organism: Flavobacteriaceae bacterium; assembly: GCA_002711215.1. Lineage (GTDB taxonomy): Bacteria > Bacteroidota > Bacteroidia > Flavobacteriales > Flavobacteriaceae > UBA8316. Next base: position 20,245 of record PAHA01000012.1, on the reverse strand, counting down.
AAATGCTTGGANGTAGGGGATTGACAAGGGCCACTGAAATGGCNATACTCAATGCCAACTACATNAGTAAAAGACTTGCAGGCGCCTNCGATATTTTATATGCTGNAGAGAGGGGCAGAACAGCACATGAGTTGATCATCGACTGCCGTCCTTTTAAGAAGCNTAATATCGAAGTGGTTGACATCGCCAAACGTTTAATGGATTATGGCTTNCACTCCCCTACGGTGTCTTTTCCCGTGGCAGGTACNATGATGATTGAACCTACGGAAAGTGAAAATCTTGAAGAAATAGACCGATTNTGTGATGCTATGATTTCCATNAGGATGGAAATCAATTCGGGAGNNGANAACAGTATAGCTCTGCTGAAAAATGCTCCCCATACCCTTGAAATGGTTACNTCNGANCAATGGGATTTTCCCTATACTAGGCAGAAAGCGGCCTATCCACTNNCTTTTGTAATGGACAATAAGTTATGGCCTTCGGTGAGAAGAGTGGACGAAGCNTTTGGAGATCGTAATTTGGTTTGTAGCTGTAACTCCATAGAAGATTACGTAAAAGCNTAATTTANNGAGATTTTATATTTAATNCNTTTAAGATATNGACCCNTTANTAGGGTNTGGGTATCATACACCTTTTTACAGATTCTANGATTATCNACAATAATAAAGTACTATTGTACTTTTATTATGAATTNCAAAATNACNGGTAGTGGCAGTTGTATTCCCTCCATTGTTAAAAAAAACAGTGCTTTCCTANAACATTCTTTTTTTGACAATCAAGGNGCAGTCNTCGATGTGGATAATGAAACNATCATTGATAAATTCAACTCAATTACAGGAATTGAAGAACGCAAATATATCTCCCCAGAATTAAAAACTTCAGACATCGCACATTTCGCAGCTCAAAAAGCCATCGATGATGCCCAAGTGAACCCCGAAAGCATTGATTACATAATTGTTGCCCATAATTTTGGTGACATTAGTAGCGAGAGTAAGCATATTGATACATTGCCAAGTCTGGCCTCTAGGGTAAAAACCAAATTGAAAATTCAAAACCCCAAATGTGTGGCNTACGANATTTTGTTTGGTTGCCCNGGATGGGTAGAGGCGATTATCCAAGCCCAAGCTTTTATCAAAGCGGGTATGGCCAAAAAGTGTTTGGTCATTGGTGCCGATGCACTGTCAAGAGTTGTAGATCTNCACGATCGCGACTCTATGATCTATGCTGATGGAGCAGGTGCCATATTACTCGAAGAATCTGGTCAAGAAGGTGGGATTTTATCGCACAGTACTTTGACCTATACTGCCGATAATGAAGCGGGTTTTATATTTTATGGCCAGTCCNACAATNTNGAGCAATTTAATGGCGATAAGTTCATCAAAATGCAAGGCAGAAAGGTTTATGAATTTGCNCTTAATAGAGTNCCCGCAGCCATGAAGCATTGCNTTGANGAGGCNAATGTTGATATTNATGANCTAAAAAAAATATTTATCCANCAAGCCAATAAAAAAATGGATGAAGCTATTGTAAAAAGGTTTTACAGACTTTTCAAAAAACCCATGCCAGATNANATCCTTCCTATGAATATCGAAGAATTTGGAAACAGCTCAGTAGCCACCATTCCNACACTTTTTGATCTNGTGGTNAAACAAAANTATAAAGGGCATTTCCTNAACAANGGAGATATCATTCTTTTTGCCAGTGTTGGTGCAGGAATGAANATCAATGCTATTACCTATCAAATATAATTGTCANTTGCNATTNAAAGCCNAATATNCTANNGGTTAATTGTTTAAATTTGCAAAGATGCTTATACTTGAATATATTGGNGCTTATTTTATAATGCTTTCAAAAGTATTCAAACGNTTTACNCGTTGGAGTGTAATGAAAGAACTTATCATTAAGGAAATAGACTCATTAATTGTTGGNTCTATGGGAATTGTGGCTTTTATTTCCTTCTTTGTAGGGGGAGTAGTTTCCATNCAAACCGCATTAAATCTCAACAATCCCNTTTTGCCAAAAAANTTGATTGGATTCGCTACNCGTCAATCGGTAATATTGGAATTTGCCCCCACTTTTATATCGGTAATCATGGCTGGAAAAGTAGGCTCATATATCACTTCGAGTTTAGGAACTATGAGNGTTACAGAACAGATTGANGCCCTGCAAGTNATGGGTATTAATACTTATAATTATCTAATTTTCCCNAAAATTNTCGCCATGCTCTTTTACCCATTTGTGATCACCATATCAATGTTTTTAGGGATTTTTGGTGGATATATGGCTTCTATTTACGGAGGNTTTTGNTCCAGCGCTGATTTTATTGAGGGCATCCAATTGGAATTCATTCCTTANCANGTAAGTTATGCTTTTGTGAAAACAGGATTTTTTGCTTTTATACTGGCTACNGTTCCCTCCTTTCATGGATATTTCCTTAAAGGGGGCGCCTTGGAGGTAGGTAAGGCCAGCACNACCTCTTTTGTGTGGACGAGTGTTCTGATTATCGTTACCAATTATATNATAACCCAATTATTACTCGCCTANTGATNGTCGTTGATAAACTTTGTAAATCTTTTGGAGGAACCAGTNTACTNTCNNAAGTTTCCACACAATTTGAAAAGGGAAAAACGAATCTTATCATCGGTCAGAGTGGCTCGGGTAAAACAGTTTTGCTTAAATGTATTCTGGGACTCTTTGGGATTGATAGTGGAAAAATTTTTTTCGAAAACCGTTCTCTCCAAAAAATGAGTNCNAAGGAAAGAAGCAACTTACGTCAGGAAATAGGCATGGTTTTTCAAGGCAGTGCATTATTTGACTCCATGACAGTNGAGGAAAATATTATGTTCCCAATGCGGATGTTGACCCAAAAGAATGCAAANGAAATGCTNTCTCGTGCCAATGAGGTTATCAACAGGGTTAATNTGATTAACGCNAACAAAAAGTTGCCNTCCGAAATTTCTGGTGGTATGCAAAAAAGAGTGGCCATAGCAAGGGCGATTGTAATGAATCCGAAATACCTATTTTGTGATGAACCNAATTCGGGTTTGGATCCTAAAACCTCAACTTTAATAGATAACTTGATTCAAGAGATTACAAGGGAATATGANATTACTACNGTNATCAATACNCACGATATGAATTCGGTAATGGAGATTGGTGAGAAAGTATTGTTTCTAGAAAATGGCTACAAAGGCTGGGAGGGNACAAATAAAGAAGTCTTTAAGACGGAAAATGAAAGTGTAGGTAATTTTATCTATTCCTCCAATCTTTTTAAAAAAGTAAGAAAGGTATATCAGGAGGAAAACTAGGTTTTCTTCTAGNTCTATTTCTNTAATACATCCAAAATAATATCCAACTTCACAAATNATTACATTCAAAACGAGCGGGNNTAAGGTAGATATTGTNNAGTTTANCTATNANTTAGTATGAAGATGATTGCAAAATGATTTNCTTNAAATCTTACTCAATTTTATTTACTNGTGCATGGGANCTGAAAAGATANANTCTTTGGGTNCCAACTTCATTGCACTCGTATCGTTTGATACGTTTCTTTCCCCGNATNAATCTCCTGCCANTNTAAATCTCAAAAACNGNTCCCTTTTCTAATTCGAAAATATAGTTTTTTTCATTCTCANAATCANATTTNTTNAGTGCAACAACCANTTTCGAATCCGTATCAGAGGANGCCCTGGGATTTCTNAAATGCAGCTTTAANGTTTTTAATAATTCCTCNGGGAAAATATCAGATGTAAGAAAAGGCAATNATATATTTCTATAGGTNTTTTTCCACTCCTTTCCATGNGGNTTGATCCNCCTNCCAAAGTNCTTATAAGTGACCAGATGTGCAATTTCGTGCAGTGTTGTGATCANAAAACGATAGGGGTTGGGCATTTGATTAACNGTAATTNGGTGCTCCCCCTCNGGTAAAGCTCTAAAATCTCCATGTTTNGTGTGACGTTTTCGNGTAATNACTATGTTTACCTTCCATAGNTCGATNTATTTATTTAATAANGTAANGGAGGNAGCAGGGACAAAATTTTCAATGNTATTTTTAGTATCATNCATTTTACTAAGGNGTAGAGGAAGATATAGGCAATACTTTCCCATTGTANAACTGGTTCCCTNTCAATGCAAATTCAATAANNTATTNNGCCATTTGAGCNGCNNTCACTNGGGCTTGATATCCTGGNAAAGCTNCCTCNAACATTTCNGTTTGGACAGCTCCCAATGCCAAAGCATTGAATGAGGGACCACTTTCTTTGAATTCNTCTGCNAGAAGCTCAGTCAAAATGATCAAAGCTCCCTTGCTACTGCTATAAGCAGAAAGTCCAGGAAATTTNGNNCTGCCTTGAATACCTCCCATACTGGTAATATTGAGNACATGNCCNTTAGTATCCATCGATGGCAATATCAAACGGGTTAATGTTGCNACAGCAAAAACGTTGACTTTGTAAACTTCTTCAAACTCNGCTGAGGATAGATCTAAAAAAGGTTTATTGACCAAACTTCCNGCNTTGTTGATCAATACATCAATTGTATTAAAATTNGCNGNGANCTCTTTGACAAATCCGTTTACNTGGGACTTNATGGATAGATCTACCGAATAAGGGTAAACATTTTCNATANTTCNTAGAGGTTTTATATTTCTGGAAAGGGCNATGACCTTNTGGCCCTTAACAGCCAATTGTTTACAGATTTCAAAGCCCACNCCCCTACTNGCACCNGTTACAATAAGGGTTTTCATTCGTTTNAATTTTTAATAGNNCTGGTTTTGGATTCNAGAATTAGGAAACCAANAGTCGAATGGGGTTTTCGATNTAAAGCCTTAAAGTTTGCAAAAANTTTGCTCCTGTANCACCATCCACCGTTCTATGATCACAAGCCAAAGTNAGCTTCATTGTGTTGCCCANAACNATTGCGTTTTCTTTCACNACNGGCTTTTTCTCTATCGCTCCCACGGAGAGAATAGCAGAATTAGGTTGGTTNATGATAGAAGTAAACTCTTGNATCCCAAACATTCCNAAATTGGANACNGTAAANGTACTTCCNTCCATTTCTGCTGGAGTTAANTTTTTGTCTCTTGCCCTAAGNGCATAGTCTTTAACCNTGACTCCTAATTGTATTAAATTTAACTCATCNNTAAATTTAANNACAGGAACNACAAGACCGTCTTCAACNGCAACCGCTACNCCTAAATGAACATGGTGGTTTTGAACAATCTTATCGTCAAACCACTGAGAATTGACNTNNGGGTGTTCTTTGAGCGCTAANGCTACAGCCTTTAGTACTATATCATTAAAGGAGATTTTTGTATCAGGTAAGGTATTGAACTGATGNCGGAATNCTATNGCATTATCCATATCCANCTCTACACCTAAATAGTAGTGGGGGGCAGTAAACTTGGAGGCGGACAATCTTTTAGCAATGGCCTTTCTCATATTGCTGTTGGCTAGTTCTGTTATNCTTTCANCACCNATGGGTCCNGANGCAACTGTATAACTTCCTACNGANNCTTTGAAATTTTCAATATCACGTTTGACGATTCTACCTCCATCACCAGAACCTTGAACTTGATGAAGNCTGATGCCTTTTTCTTNAGCTAATTTTTTGGCAAGGGGTGAAGCGATCAATCTACCGTTATGGTTTGCATTGCTAACTGCAGGGGGGNTCACCACTGTTGATGNAGGAGCNGGNTTTAATGATTCTTTTTGCTCGTCAACGACGGNANANGGNNTTTCTGTNTTGACTTTTTCGGATTTTNNAACTTCCGATTTACTGCTTTCAATGGCTGATTTTACAGTCNATGGATCTGTTCCGTTTTTACCAATGNCGGCCAANACGGAGTCCACNGCAGCAGATTCACCTTCCTCTANGCCAATGTAGAGTAATGTNCCTGAGTAAAAAGATTCAAACTCCATAGTGGCTTTATCTGTTTCNATTTCTGCTAAAATATCNCCNTCNTTTACTNTATCACCNACTTTTTTATTCCATTTGGCCACTGTTCCCTCTTCCATGGTATCACTCAATCGAGGCATAGTTACAACCTCAACTCCTTCNAGNATTTCCGTTTTTTTGTAACTAGTTTCCTCACTTCAANGGCTGGAAATTCAGAAGCTTGGGATGNAGTGGCCTCTGAGGNTTCNTCATNAGAAGTCGCTGTTCTGGCNGCTCCTCCAATTATAGCNTTGATNTCTTCTCCCTTTTCNCCTATNATGGCCAATAAAGAATCTACNGGGGCGGTTCCTCCTTCTTCAATTCCAATGTGAAGCAANTCNCCNTCTTGAAATGACTCAAATTCCATTGTGGCCTTATCTGTTTCGATCTCAGCAAGTATATCACCTTCTTTTACAGTATCACCAACTTTCTTNTACCATTTTGCCACNGTACCCTCTTCCATCGTATCGCTCAANCGAGGCATATTTATCAGCTCTGCCATTCTANTNTAATTTATGCTTTATAAAAGGATAATCTTCTTGTTCGTAAACNGCATCATACATNACTGATTTTTNTGGAAATGGTGATGACTCGGCAAATTTTTCACATTCTGCNACTAGTGCCTTNACCTTGGCATCTATTTCTTCCAGCTGATTTNGTTTGGCGTACTTATTTTTTAATATNATTTCTTTNACTTGGGAAATTGGATCAATTTTTCTGTACTCCTCTACCTCTTCTTTGGTTCTNTATTTTTGGGCATCAGACATTGAGTGGCCTCTGTATCTGTATGTCTTCATTTCNAGGAAAGAAGGACCTTTACCGTCTCTTGCGTGCTNNATGGCTTTGTCNAAACCTTTGGCTACTGCAACAGGATCCATACCGTCTACTGGACCGCATGGCATTTCNTAGCCCAATCCTAATTTCCAGATTTCCTGATGACTGGCAGTTCTGGCTACTGAAGTTCCCATAGCATAACCATTATTCTCAACCACAAAAANTACAGGCAATTGCCATAANGTGGCAAGATTNAGTGTTTCATGAAGTGAACCTTGTCTCACTGCTCCNTCACCCATAAAACANAGNGTAACATTATCTCTATTGAAAAATTTNTCTCCAAAAGCCATACCAGCACCCAANGGGATTTGCCCTCCTACAATTCCATGACCTCCATGGAATTTATGCTCTTTAGAAAAAATNTGCATNGAACCTCCCAANCCCATNGATGTTCCNGTAGATTTACCAAACAACTCTGCCATAACACGTTTAGGATCAACCCCCATNCCAATGGGTTGGACGTGATTTCTGTAGGCNGTAATCATTCTGTCTTTACCCAATTCCATTACGTGAAGTGCTCCTGCTAATATAGCCTCNTGACCATTGTAAAGGTGAAGAAANCCTCTNACTTTCTGTTGNATGTAAACAGCGGCTAGTTTGTCCTCAAATTTACGCCAAAAGNACATGTCTTCATACCACTTAAGATANGTAGCNTTTGTTATTTTTTTCATTAAGCAGTACTAATTATCNAATTCAAATTANTTCCAAAATTACTGAATTATGTCCTTTTGGTAAAACTAAATGAATTAAATTGATGNTTAAAACTTAATCGGATANNTCTGTTGGCATTTCTTCCTCTTTGGTNNCNCTACCAGAACCCTCAAAATTAAAACTGAGGGAAAATCTTAGAGTATTTTCNANNGGGTTTCTGATTTTTGAAGTGGAAGACAAATAAGAGATGTCGATGGTAATTCCGNTGAGNTCAAGCCCAGAACCAAAAGTCATATATCGGCGAGANCCCTTTTCTTCACTTTCATTAAAATATCCCGTTCTAATGGCCAATGTATCAGCAAAAGTATATTCAAATCCCAATGCCCACGTAATTTCTTTTAATTCTTCTTCAATACCCCCAGGAGCATCGTTAAAGGACTTGAATATTCCATTGAAAAAGTTGACGTCTGGTTGGCGGTAACCTAGAAGTTGATTGTTNTTATCGAAAAAAGCTACCGGTGAAGGAACCAAAAGCTTNGAAAATTCNAGATAAACNCCTANNATATTAAATTTATCAAAAATTAAATCTATNCCNGNACCTACCCTNAGGTTGGTTGGTATAAAATCCATTTGCCCTCCTTCATCATATTTGAGTCTGGGTCCAATGTTTGAAATATTAAAACCTGCTCTTGCNAATCCATNAAATTTTCNTATNTCAAAGNTTGAGCTTTGGTAAAATCCTGCTATGTCAACTCCCAAACTATTGGCAGAAGTAGCATCCATATCAGTGTGTATTTTTAAATCGGACCTCAAAAATCTTCCTGCCACTGCCATGGCAAAACTTTCACTTAATTTCAATGAGTAAGAGAGGTCAAGTGTTATTTCATTAGGTCTTTTTGATCCTTGGTCTATAATGGTTCCCGCCATTATATTATTGAACTGNACATTTCCATAACTAAAATATTTAAGACTGGTCGCCCATGCACTTCTTNNATTTATTCTATTNAAAAAAGTCAAACTACCCAAGAAAATATCATCGACAAGTTNTCTTAAATANGGGGTNTAACTTAAACCCATCCCACTATTAATNTCAGAGAAGGCGTATTTGGCGGGGTTCCATTGCTGTGAATAAGAGTCGGGGGATGTGGCCACACCTANCTCCCCCATTCCTGCTGCTTTCGCATCGGGAGTGATCAAAAGAAAAGGTACCCCTGTGGTAATNACTCGATCTTGTCCATTAGCATGGANTGCAAANAACTGANCAATAAAAATTGTAATNAAGGGGCGTATTAACTTCATCTTTTATTTNTATCCATTNTTATAACGTATCAANAAAACATTTGTTGCACGAAAACNGTCAGTAGTTATNAANAACTTTAAAAAAACAGATTTTTATCAAAATGATATAATATATTCTTNTTTATAACGTTATNCAGAANTAAATGNATCATGNATTAATTNTAGAATCACATTNAGACTTTTATAATTAGTATATTGCACTAAAAATTAGACATACTAATCCTATGAAAATTAATTTTTTAAAAAAANCTATTTNTATTGCCGCAATAANATTGCTNCTAGTATCATGCGGGGGNAGAAACAACACGTCNAGGGCTACNGGATGGGGAATCAACTCNAAAGATGGNGGTTTTCAATATAANATTGAATTTGATGATCAAGAGAATGGNCCAGGTTTGGTATTCNTAGAGGGAGGAACTTANACCAAGGGTCAAGTACANGATGACGTCTTACATGATTGGAACAATACTCCNTCCAAACANCACGTAATGTCTTTTTACATAGATGANACTGAGGTTACNAATCTAATGTATATGGAATATTTGGATTGGTTNGAGACAGTATTTCCATTAAGTGAACCCAGATATCGTCTAATTTATGAAGGAGCTTTACCNGATACGTTAGTATGGCGAAATACTTTGGGCTATATGGAAGAATTGACCACTAACTACCTNAGGCATCCNGCTTATNCAGAATATCCTGTAGTGGGAATCAANTGGTTACAAGCAGTACAATTTTCTGAATGGAGAACCAACAGGGTNAATGAATTTATTCTNGAAAGAGAATCTTATGTNCAAAAGAATATCCGNTACAGTGAAAATGACGGTGGAGTAGTGAACTCCAATAANACCTTTAANACCGATGCCTACCTNAAAAGACCCGAAACATCCTATGGTGGNTTGATGGCATCAGACAGTTTAATGGGTAAAAACGGTACCGTAAAAAANGATACTGCTACCGTAAATGTNTATGCAGGTGTTGATAAAGGGGTATTNCTTCCCTCCTACAGATTACCTACAGAGGCAGAATGGGAATATGCAGCACTAGCACTTGTTGGCGACAGAGAGTACAATACCTACCGAGGAAAGAAAAAATATCCTTGGTCTGGTGAATATACCCGATCAGATGAAAGAAGAAGTGAAGGGGACCAATTAGCAAATTTTAAATTNGGAAAAGGAGACTACGGCGGAATCGCAGGTTGGTCTGATGACGGAGGCGATATTACCGTTCAGGTAAAAAGCTATCCTCCTAATGACTTTGGGGTATATGATATGGCAGGAAATGTNGCTGAATGGGTATCAGATGTATACCGACCCATNATAGACGACGAAGCNAACGACTTTAATTATTATAGAGGTAATATTTATCTCAAAAATGCNATTGGTGANGATGGAAAAGCGACCATNCTNTCGCCNGATGAATTGGTGTACGATACCTTACCCAATGGAAAAGTTATGTTGAAAAGACTTCCAGGTGATCTGGATAAAGTTCCAATCGATGAGGANGAAACCTTCTTAAGACAAAATTTTTCTGAAAGTGANAACCGAAACTACAGGGATGGTGATAAAGANTCAACAAGATTNTTTGCCAGTTTCAATAATACTGANGAAAACAATNCCAACAAAAGGCCCGAAACNGCAGGGATGTATGACGCACCCNCCCATCCAAAAGTAGCTCTTGACGATGANGGNAATATCATTAGAGCAATNGATAAATCTGAGCGAAGAACCTCACTCATTACAGATGAAGTAAGAGTNTTCAAAGGCGGTTCTTGGAAGGACCGCGCCTATTGGTTAGACCCTGCCCAACGCAGGTATCTACCTCAATANATTGCTACTGATTACATTGGATTTAGATGCGCAATGTCNAGACTGGGACAAAAAAGCAGAATTAAAAAGACCGCAAGNCACAAACGCGGTAGATAATCATANTAAGGCATCNATNGATGCCTTTTTTTTATGAATTTGCAANTCCACCATTGTTTTAAAGATTCNTCAGGAGTAGTAACNGACAGTCGTAAACTCTCACCAGANTGNCTTTTTATCGCTCTNAGGGGTGAAAATTTTGATGGAAATCAGTTTGCAGAAATGGCTATTGAAAGTGGAGCCAAATACGCATTAGTCGATCAGCCTNAAATTGCAAAAAGAAATACTCGNATGATCCTTGTAGAGGATACACTTAAAACCCTTCAACAACTTGCCCAATATCANAGAAAAACCCTTAAAGCTAAAATNATTGGGCTAACGGGTAGTAATGGTAAAACCACTACNANGGAATTGATAAAAAGTGTATTATCTCAAAAATATAATACCCAAGCCTCAAAAGGGAATTTTAATAATCACATAGGGGTACCATTAACNCTNCTTGATTTTGATGAAAACACTGAAATCGGAATTGTAGAAATGGGAGCNAATCANCNNANAGAAATTGATTTTNTATGTCAGCTTGCACAACCTGATNTTGGNTTGATCACTAATTTTGGTGAAGCTCATTTGGAAGGATTTGGAGGATTAGATGGTGTAATTAAAGGNAAATCTGAATTGCATAANTATCTCTCTCAAACNANTGGAACTATTATATTGAATATAGATGACCCAATTCAAAAGAAATGGAAATTATATANCCCTAATTTTACTTTTGGTGAAGATAANGAGGCTGACTGCCATTTAGAATATTTAAAAAGAAAATCTAAATCTCTAGCAATCCGTACAGANGATAAAACCATAGAGAGTAAATTATACGGAGAATACAACNATACCAATATCGCNACGGCAGTTGCCTTAGGCAGGTATTTTAAGCTGACTTTTGAGCAAATAAAATTNGGTGTATCNACCTATAAACCCAGTAATAATCGATCGCAAATCATTCNNAGCGNAAANAATACAATCACANTAGACGCTTACAATGCTAATCCTACGAGTATGAGTGCTTCTATTAGCTCTTTCGAAAATAACAGAAAAAAAAGAGGGGTAGTGATTTTGGGAGATATGTTTGANTTGGGAAAATTTACAGAAGAGNCACATCAAAAAATATTAAATCAACTTATTTCAACAGCTATAAATGACATACTCTTANTNGGANCATGTTTTTTTAANACNAAATCANAAGACTCTAGAGTTCGTTTATTTAAATCAGATAAAGAAATTATANGTTACCTNATCGATAACCCAGTGAGTGAATCAGATATATTAATCAAAGGATCTAGAGTAATGGCAATGGAGAAACTTTTAGAGTATCTTTAGAACTAGTCCAGCCATGAACCTTTGATAATGTCCTTTACTACTTCTGGATTCAACAGGGTGGAAATATCACCCATGTTGGACAGATCACGACTGGCAACTTTTCTCAAGATTCTTCTCATTATTTTACCAGATCGTGTTTTGGGCAAGCCGGATACAATTTGAACGTGTTCTGGCTTGGCAATTGGACCTATAATTTTTCTTACCAATTGTTTGATTTCGTCTTCGAGAACCTTTGTAGACTTATCAGCATTATCACAAATAGCAAAGGCATAAATGCCCTGCCCTTTGATTTCGTGAGGATATCCTACTACAGCAGACTCTACCACCTCTGGGTGCTCATCTATAGCATTTTCCACCTCCGCAGTTCCCATTCTGTGTCCAGAGACATTGATCACATCGTCCACCCTTCCCAATATTCTTAGATAACCGTCATGATCTCTTTTTACTCCATCTCCTGTAAAATACATGCCCTTATAGGTAGAAAAATAAGTGTCTTTGCAACGTTGATGGTCTCGATAGGTAGTTCTGATCATTGAAGGCCAAGGATATTTTATACAGAGGTTGCCCTCTACATTGTTGCCTTTTAATTCATTACCCTCAGCATCCACAATTACTGGCTGAACCCCCGGAAGTGGAAGCGAGGCATGAGCAGGTTTGTTAGGAGTGATTCCTGCCAATGGAGAGATCATAATCCCGCCAGTCTCTGTCTGCCACCAAGTATCTACCAAAGGACAGTTTCCTTTACCCACATGCTCATGATACCAGTGCCATGCCTCTTCATTGATTGGCTCACCCACGGAACCGATGACTTTGAGTGAACTTAAGTCAAATTTTTCAACAGTTTCTATTCCATAAATTTGTAAAGCTCGAATTGCAGTAGGTGCCGTGTAAAATTGATTAACTCTATATTTTTCAATAATTTCCCAGAGCCTTCCTGGATGGGGATAAGTGGGCACACCCTCAAACATAACGGTGGTTGCTCCTGCAAGCAAAGGACCATAAACTATGTAGGAGTGTCCTGTAATCCAACCAATATCGGCAGTACACCAATATACATCATCATCATCATATTGAAATACATTTAAAAAAGAATAGTAAGTATAAACCATGTAACCTGCAGTTGTATGAACCACTCCTTTGGGTTTTCCAGTAGATCCTGAGGTATACAATATAAATAACAAATCCTCAGCATCCATAACTTCAGCTTGATGTATTTCAGATTGGCCCTTAAGAGCTTCGTCCCACCAGAGGTCACGTCCGGGGACCATTTTCACCNCTTCACCCGTTCNTTTNAATACAATTACTTTTTCAACAAGNTCCGTATTTTCTAAAGCTTCATCNACAACAGCCTTTACCTGTATATTTTTATTTCCTCTAAAATTTCCATCTGAGGTAAGCACCATTTTGGCTTCACAATCATTAATCCTATCTGCCAGCGCAGTGGCAGAAAAACCAGCAAATACTACCGAGTGAATAGCTCCTATTCTGGCACAAGCCAACATNGCTATNGCAGCCTCTGGAACCATAGGCATATATATNATCACACGATCCCCTTTTTNGATCCCTTGAGATATCATGGCATTAGAAAATTTGCAGGTCGCCCTAAACAATTCCCCATAGGTCAAATATAATGGATCANCATCTGGATCATTTGGTTCCCATATGATAGCAGTTTTGTTCTCATGNGTAGGGAGCAACCTTTCAAAAATATTTTCAGTNAGGTTAAGTTTTGCATTCTCAAACCAGATTACANTTGGAGTTTCAAAATCCCAACTCAAAACCTTNTCCCATTTTCTTTTCCAATTGAAATGATCAGCAATATTAGCCCAGAATTTTTCNGGAAATTCTANACTTTCGTGATAATCATTGNAATANTTTCTTAAGCTTATTATTTTATTATTCATTAAAATTTATTTAAGGTAAACTTAAGCTTAAAACAAGTGAATTANAAAAAACTATANCTAAAAACNTGTTGTTTAGCAAAATAGAATTAAAANATTATATATAATTTAAAATTAAGGTGTTTTTTTTATTAAGTTTACATATNATGAAAATTTTATGTTAACCTAAAAATTATTTCATGTCAGAAATATTANTAGTGTTGGTTTTCCTTGCTGGCCTTTTTGGATTTGTNTATTGGTATGCAGCATATTCTACNNNNAGTGGTTTTGCAAAGGACGAAAATCAAAACTTTATCCCTGATGCTTGGGAAGAAAAATTTAGTTGGTTTTTCTCAGGAAAAGGCATCATAATGTTAGTATTAGGTTTAGCAATTGGATTCACTCTTGCTAAAGTATTGGGTTAAATCTTCATTCCAAATACTATTNTAATGTTTAAATCATGCCTTCGTTTGGCATGTTTTTATTNGTGTANATNTATTTACAAANAATATNATTATGATTNTAAAGGATTTNTNTTAAAGTTAAACTTTAGAATTAATTCGATACTTTTAAATCNTTNATAAAAAANCCATTAGAAAATATATTTGTCACTTATAGNTTTGCTTTAAANCCANANNANCAACTTAACAATAAAATGCTTGTGTCAACTGATTACACCAACAATTTTTTTATAAAATATTGGATTTTATCGCTTCTCATTTTCTTCTCCTTATCAAGTATAGCCCAAGATAGTAATCGACCTAATATTATATTGATTATGGCGGACGATCTTGGTTATGAGTGCATCAACTCTTACGGTGGAACTTCCTACAAAACTCCTTTTCTCACAGAACTAGCAGTTAGTGGGATGCAGTTTGAAAACACTCATTCTCAACCCATTTGTACTCCTTCAAGAGTAAAATTGATGACGGGAAGGTCTAACAAGAAAAATCATGTAAAATTTGGATTCTTAGACCCAAAAGAAAAGACTTTTAGTCAAGTACTCAGGAAAGAAGGCTATGCCACCATGATTGCTGGGAAATGGCAGTTGAATGGAGCTGAGGCGAAATTAAAAGGATACCAGAATCTTTCTAGACCCAATCACTTTGGATTTGATGAATTTATTCTCTGGCAGCTTTCCACCAGTGGAAGAGACTCAACTGGACGAGACAAGAGGTACGTTAATCCGAGAATAAATATCAATGGTGAAGTATACGAAGATAATCAGGGGAAATACTCAGTTGATATGATGGTTAATTATATAAATGACTTTATAGAAAGAAAAAAGAACCAACCCTTTTTGGTTTATTATCCTATGATACTAACCCATTGTCCATTTGATCCAACACCCCACTCAAAGGACTGGGACCCCACTGATCTGGGGTCCAAGTCCTATAAAGGCAATGCAAAGTATTTTGGTGACATGGTTTCCTACATGGATTTTTCCATTGGTAGAATTGTAAAACAATTAGATCAATTGGGATTGCGAGAAAATACTATTATTTTATTTACCGGTGACAATGGTACAGACCTACCAATTGTCTCAATGATGGACAATACTCCCGTGGTAGGAGGTAAAGGTTCAACTACTGACAATGGTACACATGTTCCATTGATAGTGAACTGGAAAGGGGTAATCCGACCCAATTCCAAATCAGATGTGATGGTGGATCTCAGTGATTTTTTTCCCACTTTATGTGACTTAGTAGGAATTACACTCGATTCAAGTTTTGATCTTGATGGAGTAAGTTTTTATCCTCAATTGATTGGTAAAGAAGGGACAAAGAGAAAATGGATACACACATGGTACAACCGAGATGGAGGATCAAATCCAATAAGTAATACCAGCGAGTGGGTAAGAAACGAGACCTACAAATTGTATGTGGGCAATAAGTTTTATAATGTCAAAAAAGACCCTCAGGAAAAAAGTGTTATACAATTCAATGATATGACACCTTTAGAAAAAAATATTCGCAAAGAATTTATAGAGGTACTGCAATCCTACAATCATTTAAGAAATTTGAAATAGAATTTAAATAAGTTAAAAACCATGCATTTGACTTTTCTTAAAAAAGATCATTTTTAAATATTGGACAGAACAAATTAATTCATACTCTGTGTAATTTTTAATTTTATTTTTTTAATAAATTGTACATTTTAAAGTAAACATAAAACTGAACCTTAATTAGTTCCTATGAATCGACGAAATTTTTTGATCAACAAGCTAAAAGCTACGGGTGGAATGTCACTTTTACCAGCCCAATCTCTAGTTTTTGGGAATTTTGAAAACTATCAAAATTACATATCCCAAAGGCCAACTCCCGATAAAAGGACGTTCACCAGTGATGCCGTTGAAGAATTAATCAAAGAAGTAAAAAACAATATTAGTGATCCTGAATTGGCATGGATGTTTGAAAATTGTTACCCCAATACACTTGATACAACGGTTGATTATGAGGTAATAGACGGCAAGCCTGACACTTTTATTATTACTGGAGATATAGATGCGATGTGGCTCAGGGATTCCACAGCACAAGTATGGCCCTATATGCCTCTAATCAAAAAAGATCCCAAAATCAAAAATTTGATATTGGGCTTAATTAATAGACAAGTGAAATGCGTACTTACGGATCCTTATGCCAATGCATTTTACAAAGATTTGATGAAAAAATCAATTTACGCAGAGGATTTACCTAATCCAAAGCCCGGTGTTCACGAGCGAAAATGGGAGATTGACTCCTTATGCTATGTGATAAGATTATCATATCATTATTATAAAATTACTGGTGATACAACCCCTTTTGATGCTCAATGGGATGATGCCATGAGACTTATCTTTGAAACCTTTAGAACGGAGCAACGAAAAGACGGAAGCTCACCTTACACATTCATCAGGAGAGGAACTGCTATGATTGACGCTCCTATTTTTAGTGGAACGGGGAGACCAATCAAGCCTACAGGATTGATTTGCTCTATGTTTCGCCCATCCGACGATGCAACGCTCTATCCCTATTTGATTCCATCGAATATTTTTGCTGAAATTTCTTTATCTCAACTAGAGGAAATTTACACCGAGGTAATGAATGACTCATCCTTTGCAAAGGAATGTAATGATTTTTCATCGGAGATTAAGGAGGCAGTTGCCCAACACGCCATTAAAGAACATATGGATTTTGGTTCTATTTATGCCTATGAGGTAGATGGGTTTGGTAATACCCTTTTTATGGACGATGCCAATGTACCCTCACTACTCTCTCTTGCCTATATTGGAGGTCACAAGCCCACAGACCCTATCTATAAGAACACAAGGAAATTTGTTACCAGTTATTCTAACCCCTATTTTTTAAAAGGGAAAAATGCAGAAGGTCAGGCCAGTCCTCATACCGGTAAAGATAGAATTTGGCCGATGGGAATTATTCTCAGAGGAATTACCTCCATCGATGAAAAAGAAATTTTACATTGTATCGCAATGCTTAAAGCAACTCATGCTGATTCTGGTTTTATGCACGAAGCTTTCTTAAAAGACAATCCTTTCGACTTCTATCGATCATGGTTTGCCTGGGCCAATACATTATTTGGAGAGTTTATAATAAAAGTATACAACGAAAATCCTAAACTTTTAAAAGCATAAGTAATCATGGAGTAACGGCGTTTAAGATAAGGAAACACAACAAACATTAATTAAAATACGTTTTGAAACTTTCATCTTAAGAAGTGATAAAGTTTCACTGATCAAAATGTATATATAAAAAACCCTCCTTAACTAGAGGGCTCACTTTTATTAACTAATACTGAAAACTTGATAAAAATTATCCATTTACATTATATAACTTTTTATTTTTAAAGTTTAATCTAGGATGTTAAGAATCCCTAGATAAAAAATATATAGTTAAGAAGGGCTTAAATAGGACGAATGGTAATGGTGATTAACTCATACTATTCGATAAAGAACATTCTAATACAAGTTATTAAATTATATTATGATTCAATTGTAAACTTGTAAACTTTTACTTTACTGTTTTGATTTGGAGAGGAACATTTTTTCACCAATTTGAGCTTCAAGCTTAAACTTCCTATATGTGGGGCCAGTTAGTAATTTGAATTAATGATTTCAATCACTCATTTTTGAAATTAATATTTTCTTAATCTTTTTTCCCACAATTAAATACTTTAGTTTAAACGAGTTAATTTTACATTACAGTCAATTAAAGGATTTGTATTATTGGATGATAAATGGTTGTGTCCAAGCTTTTTTAGTTTCATGTGGCTTGTAGGGATTTTCTTTTTTTGCATCTGAATTGATTCTGGCTCTGATAAAAATGTCATCTTTTTTATAATAATATGATGCAGAGGTCCCTTGTACTTTCTTCAATTGCGCTACCTCGTTTGAACCTTTTTTATACCCCATAAAAATGATCTCATAATTGGTGTTTTCTTCTGGATTAATTTCAATAAAAAGTCTATGTTTATTAGCAAAAATTGTTTTTAAATAAATTCCCGTTGAGGAATAAAAATCACCATTTTCCATCGCAATAATCAGGTTCTTAGGATTCAATTTTTTGGAATTGACCATCACCCATCCACGCCCTGAATTACTATGTTCAGAGGACAAGGTATGATAATTATGGCTGTCATCAGTAGCTATACCATACATCAGCGGTTTATCCTTATCATAGTAGTGGATATTTATTAAATCCCACATCGTTTCTGTGTCTATGTGCATATCGTCCCCTTCATTATTTACTGCGGGATGACCATTGTAAACCTCAAAAAAACGTTCACCATTTAATTTTTTGATATCTTCCACACTAACACCATAACCAAAGTTTGGGTGGTTGATGTGGGTAAACATTTTTAAATTTAATTTTTTACTTTGCTCTATCACAGCATTAATAGTCAGTTGCATAATATCAAGTACTGATTGTCCTTTTGGAGGGTTAATTTTTTCTTGAATGTTTGTTACATTCATGTGAACAGGCTTTTCCTCAAAAGAAGAGGTTACCTCCTCAGATTTGATGATCAGAAAAGAATCTGTCACTTCCAATTTTGATTTAAATTCTTCAAAAGTTTTTAACCTGACTGAGGTGATGACAGAATCCTTTTTTATTTCAACCCAATCCCCGAAACGGTTTTGATATTTTTCTAGAGTTTTATTTTTTATATCTCTTTCTCGCAGGGTATACCAAAATTCTGAATCCGCAATTATATTGTGATCAGAAAGCGCAATGAATTGATAATCGTGATCTTTATACCATTGAATAATCATTTCAGGAAAATCATCACCGTCACTCCAAAGAGAGTGGGTATGCAAGTTTCCTTTTTTCCAATTTTGATGAGTAATAGATTCGCCACATGAAAATAAAAGAAGGAGAATTATAGTTCTATACAAAAAAAATAAGTTTTTCACTGTTTCATATATTTTAGTAAACAATATAAAAAAATTAAGACCTCACCTTCATTTTATTTTGCTTTTGGATTTATCATGGAATTTAATTGAAAAAGATTATCCTTAAGTAGATTATATTAATTTGAGACAAAATCTCGAAAGGGGTATCTTTAGTTAAATATATTTGAATCCTTTGATGAAGTAAAAGATTATTAATTTCTAAAACTATATTAATAGTAATCAAAGGATTTTTTCATACAACCTCCTTTTTAGATTTTGTTATATTTACTATATGGATAAGGATATAGCCATAAAGGAAATAAAACGGCTCAAAGATTTATTAGATTCAGGTAGTCTAATACAAGATGAATATGATGTTAAGTCAGCTGATTTAAAAAAATAATAGTAAGAACCACTCACTCTAAAAATGAAATCCAATTAACATGATATGAATTCAGATTAAATTGCTCCATCATTTGCTTTAATAATCGTTTATGCCTATAAATCATATTT
Organism: Flavobacteriaceae bacterium; assembly: GCA_002711215.1. Lineage (GTDB taxonomy): Bacteria > Bacteroidota > Bacteroidia > Flavobacteriales > Flavobacteriaceae > UBA8316. The sequence continues at coordinate 506 of PAHA01000012.1, read as the reverse complement.
AATTTTTTACTTTAAACTATTTAAGGTTAATGAATTACATCTTAATGTAGCAATTTCCTTATTTTACTACATAGGTTTATAATTTCATTGATTATATAATTCCTTATTATGAAAGATAAACAATAAATATTTTTAATATTCTTTAGTGGATTTTTTTTAAATTATATTATTAAATAAAATAATTAAAATGAAAATCTATTCTTTACCGCTTTTAACAATTGCTCTTCTATTATTTACCCTTATATTAAGCTGTTCAAAATCTGAAAATCAAACCAAGGAGAATACCTCAAATATAACTGAACAAACATATACAGATACGGATACTGATGGGGATGGTGTGGCTGATTCAGAGGATGCCTGGCCTTTAGATTCCTCAATATCAGAAAATTTATGGGGGGTTATTAATGATGAGGATGTAGAATTCTTTTTTGCAAGTGATGTGTCAGATAATATTTCTAAAGGAACTAGAGATTCTTTTTTGGAAGCCATAGATGAATTCGGAAATT
>PAHA01000011.1 GCA_002711215.1 Flavobacteriaceae bacterium | reverse complement strand
TAAAGAATTATTTGTCTTTAAGGAAATAGTCAGCAATATCATCTACAAATTCAGTTCCCACCTTTTTTGTAGGTTTTGTTAATTTTGTAATGTGAATAATTACCTATAATAGTTTCATTATTTAGTTTAATATTATCTTTTAGTAAATGAGATTTTTTAGATTTAAAAAATTGGTGAGTCTGAATACGGGCAAGTATTTAAAATATGCGGTTGGTGAGGTAATACTCGTAGTTATTGGAATTCTTATAGCTCTTCAGGTTAATAATTGGAATGAGTACAGGAAAGAAAAAGTTGTTGAAAAAAAGATTCTTTTATCACTTCACAATGAGATATCGAATAACCTTGAGAGTCTTGAAGTTGTTATTGATGGGAAAAATAAAATCATCAATGTAAATGAGTATATAATTAATAACACGGGTAAAAATGGAGAGTGGAAATCAATAAAACCTCTTGACAGCTTGATGAATTATATATCGTTGTCTGGTTGGATTTTTGTTCCTCAAAATGGTGTTCTTAATGAAATAATAAATTCCGGAAAATTATTATTAATAGAAAATGATTTAATTAAAAATGAAATTGCCTCTTTACCCCAATTACTCTATTTGATGATTGAAGAAGATAGACAGTATAGATTAGATTTGCATCAATATTTTTTACCTTTCTTATCAAAAAATTATAATCTTATTGAAATAACTAAATACAGAGAATTGCTCGAAAATTATTCCTTTAAAATGGGAGAAACAAATTTTTCAAAATCAAATCCAGAGCTATTAGGCAGTAGAGAGTTTGAAAATATTTTAACAATTCAATCTATCTGGATTAAATTTTCAAATGAAATGAGCATAAATCAAAAAAATAAATATCTTGAAATTCAGAATTTGATTGAAAAAGAATATCCTGAAGTAGATTATATTAATTTGAGACAAAATCTCGAAAGGGGTATCTTTGGTTAAATAAATTTGAATCCTTTGATGAAGTAAAAGATTATAAATTTCTAAAACTATATAATTAATAGTAATCAAAGGATTTTTTCACCCAACCTGCTTTTATTGGTTTTGTTATATTAGCAATTATTAACCATAAATTATTTAAAATGAAAAAAATATTATCAATCCTTCTTTTGTCGGTATTGACTTTTTCCTGCTCAAATCAAAAACCGCAGGGCTCAGCAGTTGTAAAGGATAGTGACGAGTTATCCCTCAACGCAAAAAGCTTACTCAAAGCCTATAAAGACAATGATTTTAGCCTTTGGGAAGAATTAATTTCAGAGGATTGCGAATTTTTAATCAACAATAATGCCCTTGATAAAAAAACCACTTTAGAGCTTTTAAAACAAGACCATGCGTTATTTGGCTCACTTTCAATATCGGAAGATTACGCCCATACAAATTACTTCAACAATGGGAATATATGGACAAATCATTGGTTTACCAACAAATCTACTGGAAGGTTTACTGGAGAAACTAACTCTGTAAGGGTTCACACAGACCTAAAATGGGAAAATGGTAAAGTGGTCATTTTTCAAGCATATTTCGACCCAAGTGTGACAATGAAAGAAGCTACTGCTATGTCAGAAATGTCAAAGTAAATTATTTACCCTCTTAAAACGCCACCAAAGTGTCTTAAAATAGTCTTCATTTAATGGTTTTTCTTTCTATAAATAGTTTCTGGTAAGATTTATAAAAAAGTCATATAAAAGTAATGTCAAACACTATTTTGGTGTCAAAAAAACCCTGACAAAGAAGGCAAATCCAAATCCATTGAAAACTACTATCATCATTGATCTAAGAGGGCTTTCAGTGATGCCTATAAATAAGGTGTGTTTATATTAGGGTTTTGGAGTTTTGTGGCGGTTTTAAGTTGTCAAATCTTCATTCTTGATCAAACTTCTATTATTGCTATGACTTACATGAAATCAACATCTTTATTTGGATAATCACAGAACGATATCAACTGTGGTGTTAATTTTTTTATTGTTATTAACCACTGTTTTTCATCCCCATATTTTAAGTTTTAATATGATTTGATTTTCCACATCCAAATAATTAACATCTATACTCCCAGCTAAGGTTGGAAATATAATTCAGCAAAAGAGAAAATAATTAGGTTCTGGACAGCGGCATACCAGATTTACGTTTTTATAAGTCTGAACTAGTTTTGATTCAATATTTTTTGTTGTCTTTTTGTTAAATAACTAAAAAATCCTTAATAACTGGTTGATTACCAAAAGTTTTTTATTAATTAGTTAGAGAAAATAAAAATGAAAAAAACAGTAATAGAAAAGATCTTTTTCAGTGGTACAATTGTGATGTTACTTATTTCATGTAATGCCAAAATTGTAATTAAGGATACTTCAGAAGGTATAGATCCTGTAGATTATGTTAAGCCATATATGGGTAATATTAGTCACCTATTAGTGCCAACATTTCCAACCATGCATATGCCAAATAGTATGATGCGTGTGTATCCTGAACGTAAAGACTTTACAGCAGATTTATTAAATGGATTGCCTTTGATTATAACTAGTCATCGCGGTAGTTCCGCTTTTAATTTAAGTCCGTTTCAAGGGGAAAAAAGTGACATAAAACCTGTTATCAACTATAGTTATGATAATGAAAATCTGACTCCATACTCTTACAAAGTGTATCTAGATGATCAACAGACTAAGGTGAATTTTGGTTTATCACATCAATCGGCTATGTATGAAATTGATTTTGATAAAAATGAAGATACCTATTTAATTGTAAACTCTAGAAACGGAGTTATGAATTGGGATGGATCTTCACTATCTGGATATCAATTAATAGAAAATAACACGAAAATTTATTTATACATGAATCTGGAGGAAATTCCAGAATTAATTTTTGTACTAAAAAATGGAGATTTAAATGAGGGAACGAATGCTGAAGGTAGAGATGCAAGTATTGTTTTAAAATTTCCAAGTAACACAACTAAATTACATATTCGATATGGGATTTCTTTTATAGACGAGGCTCAAGCAGAAAGCAATTATAAGCGAGAGGTTCAATATCAAAATGTTCAATCTTTACATGTCTCTGGAAGAAAAATTTGGAATGAGGCATTAAAAAAAATAGAAGTTCATGGTGATGATCACTCAGACAAAGCCGTGTTTTACACTTCACTGTATCGTACCTACGAGCGTCCAGTATGTCTTTCTGAGGATGGTAGATATTATAGCGCTTTTGATAATAATGTTCACGAAGATAATGGTCGTGCATTTTATACCGATGACTGGATTTGGGATTCCTACAGAGCACATCACCCATTACGTGTTTTGGTAGATCCTAAAAAAGAAGAGGACATCATTAATTCTTTTGTGATTATGGCAGAGCAAATGGATAACTTTTGGATGCCAACATTTCCAGAAGTAACTGGTGATAGTAGAAGGATGAACTCGAATCATGGTGTAGCTTCAGTAATAGATGCTTACAGAAAAGGATTAAGGAGATTCGATTTAGAGAAAGCCTATGAAGCCTGTAAAAATGGAATCACTCAAAAAACCTTGGCCCCTTGGTCTGGAATGGCATCAGGTGAGTTAGAAGTATTTTATAAAGAAAAAGGATATTTTCCGGCATTATACGATGGAGAAAAAGAAACGGTACCTGAAGTGCATCATTTTGAAAGTCGTCAACCCGTTGCTGTAACCTTAGGGACATCCTATGACGAATGGTGTTTATCAAAAATAGCAAAAGAACTCGGTAAAAATAAAGAGCATAACCACTTTTTGAAAAACTCGTTTAATTATCAAAATTTATTTAATCACGAAACAAAATTTTTTCATCCAAAAGACAACAAGGGCAATTTTATATTGCCATTTGATTACAAATTTTCTGGTGGTATGGGAGCACGAAAATTCTACAGTGAAAACAATGGATGGACTTATCGTTGGGATGTACAACACAACATAAAAGATTTAATTAAATTAATGGGTGGGAACACTTCTTTTGTTAACGAATTAAACAGCATGTTCTCGGAGCCTTTGGGTAGAAGTAAATATGCATTTTATGCCCAATTACCTGATCAAACAGGGAATGTTGGGCAGTTTACAATGGCCAACGAACCATCATTACATATTCCGTATCTATACAACTATGCAGGTCAACCGTGGAAAACACAAAAGCGTATTCATACCTTATTAGATCAATGGTTTAGAGATGATTTAATGGGAGTGCCAGGAGATGAAGATGGCGGAGGAATGACTGCTTTTGTGGTATTCTCTCAGTTAGGATTTTATCCTGTTACACCTGGAATGCCAATGTATAATATTGGGAGTCCTGTATTCGAAAAAGCAATAGTGCATTTAGAAAACGGGAATGATTTTACAATCAAAACAAAAAATTTTGCTCCGGAAAACAAATACATTCAATCTGCAAAATTAAATGGTAAGAACTGGGATAAGCCATGGTTTTTACATAGTGAAATAATCAATGGTGCAGTATTAGAATTAGTAATGGGAGATAAAGCAAATAAATCATGGGGNAGCGATCCAAATAATGCACCACCATNGGAAGATTNATTTTTAAGAAAAAGAATAAAAAACTGTACTTATAAAANTGTAGNATATGAAGCGAAGATCANTGTTAAAATCTATGTGGGCAGTCTCTTTGAGAGTGGTAACAACAGCNTTNGCAAAANGAGATTCACTTGTAGNGCCNNACNAATTAAAATAATAAAGTATANCNACTGAGATATTGATAGTTGGTGGAGGNACAGNAGGAACAATTACGGCCATTNAAGCTAGACGGNCAGGTTTTCATACGACCTTGATCNAAAGTAGAAGTAAATTGGNGGATAAACACCACCACCGATGTTAATAAATAAATCATNAAATTGGTATATTGTGTATTAATTCATTGANNATGAAAAAGCAGNANGCAAAAGATTNAATATGATTGAATGGCATAAACGTTTATTAAAGCAAATGATGGATCAATTTAATCTGAATTCATACCAGGTTGCTTGGATTTCATTTTTAGAGGGANTAGTTCTTACTATTATTTTTTATGAATTTTTTGTTAGCTAAACACTAATAATGAAAAATTTTCACGCCCTTATATTAGGAGCAACTGGTTCNACGGGTCAAGTATTATTAGATTTAATATTAAAGGATTCAANTTACGATAAAGTAAGTATTTTTGTACGAAGAANAACTTCAATAAAACATGAGAANCTAATTACTCATGAAATTGATTTCACAAGATTAAAGGATTATAAAAGACTTATTTATGGGGATATTCTTTTTTCTGCATTTGGAACTACTTTAAAAGATGCTGGAGGCAAAAACCAACAATATCTGGTGGATTTTACTTACCAATATGAATTTGCTAAAATGGCTTCTGATAATGGAATTAATTATCTCTCATTGGTCTCCTCNGCAGGAGCAAATGAAAGGTCTTTTTTTTTCTATCCAAAAATAAAAGGAGAACTTGAACAGGCTGTAAAGAAACTCCGTTTTAAAAAAATTCAAATCTTCCAACCACCAATTTTGATAAGACAACCAGAATTAATGAGAAATGGAGAAAGGATTTGTATTAAATTATTNAATGTATTAAATAAAATAGGACTTCTAAAATCTCAAAAACCTCTACCAGTATCATTTTTAGCTAAAAAAATGATATGTGAGATTAAATCAAAAAAAATATTAGGAATAAAAACTTATAAGCCTAAAGATATATTTTCTTCAAAATTATAGGCATATTAACCTCGACAAGCTCTTATATTTTTAACAATTTCTTATTACGAGAAAACAGTTCAAGTTTATAATTATAAATTTTTTTAAATACTTTTCTTCGCCTTTAATTTATTATTTTACAATAAAATTTTTTTAATGCAAACTATAAAGTTTCTCCCTCTTTTATTGTCAGGATTTATATCAGGTATTATTCTTTATCAGTCACTGATGATTGCCCCTTCCATAAATAAACTACTTAATGATCAAGATGCGAGTTTATATCTAAGATATATTTGGCCTAAGTTCTTTATAATTATAGGAATATTATCTCTATCCAGTTTTACATGTATTTTGATATTTAATTCTAATCAAAATACAGCTAAAATTTTATCTATTTTATCTGCTTTCTTTATGTTAATTAGCTATATCGCTATACCATACATGAACCAAGCTAAAGACTATTTAAAAGAAAGTTCATTCAATATTCTACATTCAGGTAGTATTATATTAACTATAGTAACATTATTAATGAACCTTTCAATTTTTTTTTCATGGAAATATTAAGTAATTGAAAAAAGTATTTTTAGATATTATTATTTTTCAAACACTATCTTAATCTCAGATATCTAAAATATTTCTGTAGATTATACCAATTTTTACTGAATCTTCTTAAAAGGAGAAAACTCCATGGTTTAAATTTGTCTGATTTTAACTATTTTTTTGCAAATAGGTTATATCTAATTATAAACCCAGCCTGTCGTTATTGAAAAAGACCGTTATTCAAAATCAATCTTTTTATCAGATAATATGATAGTTGGCACACTATTTAACCTAAACATCAATCACTATAAAAACTGTTCCTTTAACAATGGAAAATCTTATTGTAATATAAGCTAAAAGAATTAAATATTATTTTTTTTGATTGTAATTAAATTATTATTGTAATGAAATAATTTGTATATACAACTTTTATAGTTGTTGGTACTGCCATTTATGTTTTTTTAAATGAGGACTCCGATTCTTTACATATTTTTTACAATATTTCTTTTAAAAATTAATGCCCAGAGCAAATTTCAATTTCAAAAAATAAATCCTAAAATGAATTCATTGACTTTTGAAAGGATAGAGAGTGATGATATCGAAACGCAGCAAATGGTTGAGCTTTTGAAAAAGATTAACTCTGAGGGTAATCCTCAAATGTACTATCACTGGAATAAAAAGTTAGCTGAATATTATAAAAAAAAATTAAGTCAATCTCCAAAGAAAGACAATTTCAAAATTTGGCTTAATTTCTGCCATCAGTTGCTTTTATCTGGGGAAAATCAATTATGTATTGATGAAATAGAAAAAAAAATAAAAAAAGATAAATTATCATATAACACACTATTACTTGTGGCTTTACCAGTTATGGAAATATTGGGATTAGCTTATCTAAGACTTGGTGAACAAGTAAATTGCACAAATAATCATAATGAGTTCTCCTGTATTTTGCCGCTGGTTGAAAAAGGTCAACACGATTCAAAAGTAGGTTCTAGAAAAGCTATTGAAATTTTCTCCAGAATCCATAGGATGTATCCAAACCAAAATTATAAATGGTTACTTAATTTAGCTCACATGACACTAGGAGATTATCCTGAAAACGTGCCTAAAGATTATTTGATTGATTACTATAAAAACATTAAGGATAAAAGTATAACTCCTTTCAGGGAAATAGCCTCTAAATTGGGAATTGACGTTAACGGCTTGTCTGGTGGTGTGAGTTTAGAGGACTTCAATAATGACGGAAGGATTGACATTTTCACAACTTCATATGGGATGGAAGATCAATGTAAACTATTTTTTAATACAGGTTATGGGTTTGAGGATGTGACTATGAAAGCAGGGTTGAATGGAATTGTAAGTGGTCTAAATTGTTTACACGCTGATTATAACAATGATGGATATGTTGATATTTTAATTTTGAGAGGAGCTTGGCTTGGTACTAGTGGAAATCATCCAAACTCACTATTGAGGAATAATGGAGACGGAACATTCTCTGATGTTTCTAAATCCTCTGGAATATTGTCTTTTTATCCAACCCAAACGGCCTCATGGGCAGATGTAAATAATGACGGATACCTTGATCTTTTTATTGGAAACGAATCAAAACCCAATCAACACAACCCTTGTGAGCTATTCATTAATCAAGGTAATGGTAAATTTTTAGAGCAATCAAAAAAATACAACCTAGATCAAATCAATGGATTTGTTAAAGGAGTTGCATTTGGAGATATTAATAATGATCAATGGCCTGATTTGTTTGTTTCTGTTTTAGGTGGAAAGAACTTTTTGTTTAAAAATGAATTTGGAACTTTTAATGATATATCAAAAAATGCAGGCATTGAAGCGCCCTATTATAGTTTTCCGTGTTGGATTTGGGATGTTAATAATGATGGGTACAATGATATTTTTGTGGCAAGCTATGATTCAAGAAATCTCATAAATCTTGCTACAGATTTTTTAAGAGAAATAGAGGGTAAGAATGTAGATTCAGAAAAATCAAAATTATTTATCAACAACGGAGATGAAACATTCACAGAAAGCAGTGTTGATTTTAATATTCATATTAGTATGTATGCAATGGGTTCAAATTTTGGGGACATTGATAATGATGGCTGGTTGGATTTTTACATTGGAAACGGCTCGCCTGAATTAACATCAACTATCCCCAACAGAATGTTTAGAAATTTAGATGGAAATAAATTCGAGGAGGTAACCTTAGCTGGAAGGTTTGGTCATATTCAAAAGGGACACGGGGTAGGTTTTGCAGACCTTGATAATGATGGAGATCAAGATATATATGCTGTTATGGGAGGCGCTTATGAGGGAGATACATACCCTAACGTTTGTTTTGAGAATCCTTCTTCGAAAAACAATTGGGTGGTTCTTAAATTAATCGGTGAGTCCTCAAACCGAAGTGCAATTGGATCATTTATAAAAATTGAACTAGACAATGGAAGAAAGATTTACAGAACAATAAATACCGGTGGTAGTTTTGGCTCGAGTTCTTTGCAATCAGAAATAGGATTAGGTAATTGTAAATCAATTAAAAAAATCTCAATTAATTGGCCAAGTGGTAAAATTCAAGTTTTTACTAATTTAGAACCCAACAAAAAATATGAGATTTTCGAAAATAATAATAATCCATATCAATCTCAATTCAATAAATTATTATTTGCTAAAAATTTTAATCATTCTCATCATTAAAATCTAAGCTTTAATTTGTGAAATTAGATGATGATTTACACACAAATTATTTTAAAGATGGACAAATTTGGACCAATCACTGGTTTTTCCACAACTATATTGTAAATTATACTAAAGAGACCACTAATGAAAGGGTTCACACAGATTTGAAATGGGAAATATGACCCAGTTTCTAAATGTAGGAAGCCATCCCTATGTCTCAGGGGGAAAAACAATAGTTTTATTGACAATTTTATACACCCTTTTAAGATGGATAGTATGCAGGTTATATAAAATTATATTAATGAGGCATTTAAAAGAATATTACAGCTTAACACACCGGAAATAGGGCAATTATTTTTTGCATATTCAGCAAGTTCAATAAACTTTTCTTCATTTAAATTTGGAACTTTTCCTTTTACTGATAATTCAATAGATGTTACAGAACCATCATTAAATATAAGTAACGCATTAGTGTTTAACTCTTTAGGCTTAAATTCAGCTTCATTTAGAACAAACGCTAATTTCATATTAAAACAACCGGCAAGGGCAGATACGATAAGTTCTTCAGGATTAGTTCCAAGTTCACCATTATCATTTTCAAATCTAGTTTTAAAACTGTATGGCATTTTATTAAAAGCTCCACTTTGTACAGATAAAAATCCACTTCCGTCAGCACCGCCTCCATTCCAAATTGCATTTGCTTTTCTTTTCATTACTAATTATTAAGATAATTTGATATAAATCAAATATACAATATTTAAAAAATGTTTCTAATACGAAAATAATGAGGTGGTATGCCAGAGTTTAGATAAATAGCCCACCTCTTACTAATAAGGAGAGTTAAACATAAACCATTATGAAACAAAACTTAAAAAAGGTCTATTAATATTAACACAATTTTAAAGTCAAATAACCTTAATTAACCTTTCACAATAATTTATTTAAAAAAACCACCAAATTCATGAGGGCAAAAGTCAGTCAAACAAAAAAAGAATGGAATCCGTTTATACATGGTAATAAATTATTGAAATTCTCTCATCAAACCATGCTGAATTGAAAATACTACGGTAGTCGCTTTTACTAACTATCAGTTCCATTATAATCTAATTGCTTGAATTAAATCCTGGTTTTACAAGTACAACTATATTTGTAATGAAGATTAAGACTTCTGTTTAATGATATTAATTAATATTTGGTAAATTTATTTTTATATTAAAATAAATCAAAAAAATAAGTATGGGATTCTGGGAAGATAATGAGCCTAAACATAATGATAATGAATAAGCTTTTAGTCGTTTTTGCAGTTTTAATTTACACAAATATTTATCCTCAAATAGAAACTCATACCTCAAGAGAAATCGATAGTTTAATAATTAGTGAGGGAATTCCATTATCGTTAATGTCTATAAAATCTGAGGAAAGACAAAAAGAGTGGCAGATAATGAATAGAAATTTTTTTTCCTCAAAAATAGCTAGATATAAGTTGTTTAGAACAAAATTAATTGTTGGAAAAGAGGATGGTAAAAAAGTCTATATTTTTAGTCACACTCATTGTTGGAAAAAACCACTTGGATGTGTTTATCTTACAACAGATAATAAATTTATAATTAACGACTAACTCTAAAAACTTTCAAAACTAAGCTCTTTGTGATTTCTAATAGTTATAGCTGTTATGAGAAATTGGCGTATTATTATTAAAATCAATTTCTATGAAAAAATAATACTAATTTTTATTACAGTTACGAATATTTCTTTTGGACAATCTAAAATTGAGAATTGGCAAACTGATATAAAAAGTGTGCAGGTTTATATAGATTCTTAAATACCCTCCTTACCAATAGGGTTTTTTCTTTATTGCACATAAGTTTCTATTTTCAACCATAAAAAAACCCTCACTTTCGTGAGGGTCAAAGTCGACATAAACCTTTAAATATTTTTGGGGAATAGTACGGTTTAAAAAACTTATTATGAAACTTTTAAATCTACTAATTAATAAAATCAAATCTATCCTGTACTGTTACGCCTAAAAAACCTAAGTTTGATGTTTCACTTTGATTTTCTAAAAAATTAAGTGATTCAACTTAAACCTAATTATGAAAATCAAATACCTTTTTTTATTTACTGTTCTTATTCTCCTATTTTTTGCTTGTAATAATGACTCCGAGGAAAAACATTTATTTATACTTTCAGGCCAATCAAATATGGCATTGCTTGAGCCTAAAGAATCTTTTATCCCTTATCTAGAGAAAACATTAGGGGAAAAAAAAGTTATCGTGGTTAAGCAGGCATGGGGGGCAAAACCGATCATGAGATGGTTCAAAAAATGGAAATTAAATGAGTTCACCTCACCTACTGGAGCGGATTTATATGATAGCTTAGTAAAAGAAATAGATCTTGCTATTTACAATGAAACACTAGCCAGTGTAAGTTTTTTTTGGATGCAAGGAGAAAGAGATGCTCGTTTGAGTTATAGTGCTGCATATGGGGAAAGTTTATTGGGTTTACACAATCAATTAAAAGAAAAATTTGATCGAGAAGATGTTAATTTTATAATAGGTAGAATAAACGATTTTGGTTTTGGGAAGGAGGAACGTTATCCAGAATGGCAACTGGTAAGAGAAATACAGGAGAATTTCGCAATGTCCAATCCAAATGTTGAATGGATTAATACGGACGACCTTAATGATGGATATAGCAGAAATGGAAAAGTAATTAAAAATGATTTACACATGTCGGCAGAGGGCTACAAAGTCTTGGGTGAACGTTTTGCAAAAAAAGGAGTAGAATTGATAAATAATCAGGTTAAACAATAATAAGCTCCCCTAGAAAGTAATTTTCTATACTCACTATATTTGGGTTATGATTCTTTTATTTGAATGATCTCTTGAATTTGAAACCAACCTGAATAGTTGTGATAGTTGAGCGGGGTTTATCATCTCTATTTTTACTGCCCATATACTTTATAAAAGATTATAATACTTTTGAAAATACTTAATTTATTGATGAATATTCCAGTTAATAAAAAATAAATATTATTTAATTGCGTATTAAAATTAAAGTAATTATTTTTAAGAAATAAATTAAAAAATGATAAAGCTCCTTTTTTTTTTATATATAATATTGTTCAAGTTCACTTTGATCAACAAAATGAAACCCTCCCATTTGGAGGGTTTTTTGTTTCAATATGGTGATATATTATCAATATTTAAAAACTTTTTTTAAGCTCATAATTATATGCTCTTCAAAAAAAAAATACTTTTACTAGGATTATTTTACCTCTTTTCAATCTTTTTTATTTATGCTCAAAGTCAGCTAAAAGGAACTGTTCTCGATGATACTCAAATGCCTATACCCTATGCTGACATTCTTCTCAAAGACTCCTCCGGCAATTGGACCTCTGACAGAGCAATATCTGACGAATCAGGTGAATTTAAACTCATAACGGAAGAATCGGGTGCTCATAAGATTTCAATTATTAGTATTGGATTTGAGCAATTTGATTCCAACACATTTAACATAAAAAGAAATCAAAATGTAGCACTGGGAAAAATTATTCTCAAAGAATCTTCATTTCAATTGCAGGAAGTAAATGTGAAAACCAAAAGGATTCCCTATAAGAGAGAAATTGACAGAACTGTGATTGATCTTGAGGATGACGCAACTACTTCAGGTTCAACCTTATTGGATATTTTAGAAAGAACACCAGGGGTTATAGTAGATCGGCAAAATAAGTCCATTGCAATGCTGGGAAAATCGGGAGTTCGGGTGATGATCAATGGAAAAATGAATTACATGCCCAGTGAAGCACTTCTAGAATTTTTAAATGGTATGAATGCCGAAAATGCAAAAGCCATAGAGCTAATCACCACACCTCCTGCCCAATATGATGCGGAAGGCAATGCAGGTTATATTAATATTACACTCAAAAAAAAGATTGGTGAAGGATACAATGCCAATTTAAACTCCTCAGTTGGCTTGGGTGACCAAAAGACCAATAAAAACTTTGGTGTGAATTATAACTTGATGAAGAAAAAATCCACCATTTTAATTAATTATACACTTTCACAAAATAATCTCCCATGGAATGGAGAGGTAAATAGACGTTTAGAATATGGTGATCAACTGATTGAAAACCAAATTTTAGGATTTCGTCAAAATGATAGAGTTATTCAAAATGTAAGAGTTGCCTATGACTATCGGCTGAATAGTAAATTGAATTTAGGCGCTAATATTTCTGGATACACAAATATCTATGATGGAGAAGAACATAAAACAGTTGGATTCCTAAATAGGGCTTCTGGTCCAGATATTTACGACCTTGATGAGAGCAACAATTGGAGGAATTTTCAAAGTGCCTTTTTTATAGAATTTAATCCAAACGAGAACAGTAAATTAAGTTTTAATGTCGATTTCTTGAATTTTACTAACTATCAGACCCCACAATACGATATTGAGTTAAATGAAAATTCAAGTCCTGAAATACTATTGATCAACTCTGATAAAAATACCCCGTTTGACATCATGGCCTATGCTTTGGAATACGAAACCACTTTAGATAATGAATTAAATTTTTCAACGGGGTTGAAATGGGTAGTCAACGACTTCAGGAATACGAATGAAATTAAAAGAAATCAAATTATTGATCCTATTTTTTCCAATGATAGTGAGCTAGAAGAAAATATTGCAGCAGCCTACATTCAGGTGAAACATAAAATAAACGATAAAATTGGTTTTCAAGCAGGTTTGAGGTATGAGCACACCATAACATTTGTCCAAGGAGTTAAAGACAAAGAAGTTTTTGTGGACAGAAACTATGGAAATTTTTTTCCTACGCTTTTTCTAAGCTACAAAATCAATGATTTCAATAATATCAACTTGGCAGCGAGTCAGCGAATCAATCGTCCTGAACTCAATAACCTAGCACCCTTTATATATTTTCTAGATATAGATCAAGTATTTCAGGGAAACGTTGCATTGCAACCCGCATTTACAGACAACTTACAGTTTGATTATAGATTCAAGTCATTTAATTTGAGTATTCAATATTCGGAGGAAAAGGATGTGATTTCGAGGTTCCAACCCAACATAAACCCTGAATCATCTCTAATTACTTTGACCCCTAAAAATATTGACATGCAAAAAACGTTATCTGCTATTTTTAGTTATTCTTTGAATCCAATTACGGCATGGGATCTGAGGTTCTTTACCACTTTCATTAACACACATCTCTTAGACAAGAGAGAATTGGAAGAAGACTTTTCAATTCGAAATACGAGTATTCGTTTTAATCTCAACAACAATATTTCACTAGGCAACGGATACAGTTTTCAACTCTGGGGATATTTTAACTCTAAAGAAGTCTCAGGGGTAAATATCTCACTACCTAATGGTACTTTGAATATTGGGATTCAAAAAGTTTCTAAAAACTTTACTTTTACATTGAATGGAACCAATATTATGGATTCTCAAAAATGGCGATTTGAATCTAGAAATGATAAAATTGGTTATTTCCAAACCTTCAACGTAGATTTTTTGCCTCCTCAAATTAAATTTTCTGTTTCAATGAGAATTGGAGATCAAAAACTAAAAGTAAAAACTATTGAAAAAAGTGAAGCTTCAGAGAGAATTAACGTCAATTAAAATTATTAACATTCTTGTCTATAAAGATGCAAATGAAAGTTGAATCAGTTTTTTTAATTGGATATATCCGCTACATTAAATATGTGACTGTTTACTTGTATAATAAAATTAACTTTAATATCTAAAAAAAATTGACCATGTATTATTTTAAAATGAAAAATCACCTTTTATGGTGCATGTATTGGCAATTTCGTCAATTTCTGCTCAATCAGAGTTTTATGTTGAACTGTGTTATTTTAAAGTGAAATCAGAATACGCTAATGAATTTATTGAAACTGAAAAAAATTTTTTCTCAAAAATTCACAAAGCTAGAATTGACTTAGGGATAAAATAGCTTAAGAAATGTGGAGCCTATCAGGTGACATAGGGGACAACAGCTTAAATATTTTTATTTTTGCTCATCTCCAAGAAATAAATAGATCCTTTATAGTAGGTAATCCTGGAGGTATTTTCTGAGGCCGAATTAAAAATGGTATTTAAATAAATGGGTAAAATGGTGATGGACTCAAAATTTATTCAAACGTTATTTAAAGGAGGTTTTGTTCCCATTGAAGCAACTCAACCGAAAGTTACTATTTCAAATTTTGTGGATGTAAAACCCCGTAAATAGAGTGAATTAGAGAACACAATGGTCAACGAGATTGTCCCAAGGTTAAGGAAAAAATTCTTTGTTAAGGGACAGATTATGCATAAAATTGTTTCTCCTTCTAGTGACGAAAGTGACAATATCATGGCCTCATTTTATGATTCAATGGATAATTTTTACAAAAGAAGAACCCCAACAAATAAACCCAGTAAATCTGGTCTTGACATAATTTAAAAGATGACTAATATGAGTGAAAGTGCTAAAAAAGAAGTACTTCAATTCGTTTTGTGAGAAAGATAATATTTGGACCCTACTTTTATCTAAAAATTCACTAAAGTGGAGGATTTTTACAATTGAAAATCTACTTAAGAAAGGTTTATTAAAAAAATAAATCAATCTTCTTTTTTTTCAAACCACAACATAACTCTATTGTTATTGGAGAGATTCAAATTGGTGATACCAAAATTATTATTAAAATTATTGTTGATAGGAAAATTTCCATTGAGTTCCAGCTCTACCCCTTGAGTGACTGATTTTAGACGGAACCCATCATCTTGATAAGTTTTAATCAACTTAACTATAGAAGGATTTTTTGCCGTTTTCCTTTTTACTTCCTCTCCATTGTCAACTTTGTAGACCAACTCTTTTTTGTTTTGACTTAAAACATCAATGATTATCCAATCTTGTGAAAAGCTGGATAATGAAATCAAAAAACAAATGGAAAATATTACGTTTTTCATCTTTCTAAATTTCAAGAATTAAGATTTATTTTCAATTTTTTTACTCATATGAACTAGGCTAATCATTACCACAGCAACCATGGTATGCAAAAACCCAAAGGCAAAGGCATCTAAGCCATTCAATTTTCCTTTTATGGAAGAAAGCGAGAAAAAGAAAACCGCTAATAAATTAAATACTGCAACACTGTAGCCATAAATTAACCTTACATCTGGTTTGTGCCAAACTTTCTTAAGAATAAAAAAAGTAAAAAACCAAAAAAGGAACTCGTACAAATACTGAATATCACTTAATCCCAACATAATCATCTTCATTTAATTCATCACAAAGTTATAAAAAAACCTTTGGATTCAAATCACGGTTAAATTTTATTCTTTTTCTTGGATCCACAAATACAATAATAAGGTTGGAATTTTAAATAATACCATCTCTTGTGGCCTTCCCAATCTTAAACTTGAGATAATTAAACTGAAATCACTAAGTTACACTCATCCATTAATTTTGTAATATTTTAGCTTGAAAATTGAATGAACTGAAGTATGAGATTTCTTAAAGGCTATTTTGTAATTTTTCTTTTTATTGGAAGTATAAATGCCCAACAGAGACAAGCCATAGATAGTATTTCAGTGGATACTTTTAATACAGCAAGTGATGAGAAAAATAAATTTAAATTNTTTGGATTGACCCAATTCACATTCAACCAAGCTTACTTTGAAAATTGGGTTTCTGGTGGNGAAAATTCAATGACTGGACTTTTCAGCGTTGACTATAANATTAATTATCTTGGNCAANNGGGNTGGATTTGGGACAANAATATCNTGNTNTCAATCGGAACAACTTATCTTTCGGGAAATTCTTTTTTTAGGAAAGCCGATGATAGACTAGAAATCAATTCTGTTNTCAGTAAAAAAGTAAATACCTATTGGAACTATTCTGNTTATTTTAATTTTAAAACTCANTTGCTTCCTGGTTACNTATANTACAAANTTAACGGTGAAGANCAAAAAGAAAAGATTTCNAGAATTCTCTCTCCAGCAGTTATTCAATNTGGTTTGGGGTGGTACTATAAAGAAGACNATATGGCTTGGTTTAATATNTCTCCAATGGCTGTNAGAGGGATTTTTGTGGGTAAAGATTATACCCAAAACCTTTCTCCCGGNAAAAAATACTTTGGTGTGGAAAGAGGAGCAACAAGTATCATTTCTNTGGGGGCTTCTTTTTCAGGATTTTTAAAATCCAATTTGATGAAAAACATAACCATGGACAATAAATTCAATTTCTATNTCAATTATCTTTACAANATTCAAAATNTCGATTTTGAATGGAATGCCAANATTAGACTTANAGTGAACNAAAAAATATCCAGCAACTTAATCTTTCACATACAGTACGACGATGATCTAATAAAGCGATTACAAGTCAGAGAATTATTTGGANTAGGGCTNAATATTGATATCTAATTGAATNAAAATTATTNATTTGTGATTCTGAATATCANCAGAAAATTAATTAATTNGAAATATGAAAAAATTCATCTNTTCTAGTTTTTCATTACTCCTATTNTTTNGCNTATNNAGCATGTNAANTTNAAAAAAATCCTCCNAATGTAATTCTCATTCTGACCGATGANCAAGGNTGGGGAGACCTCAGTCTGAATGGAAACCAAGATATAAATACCCCCAACCTAGATCAACTGGGAAGGAGTGGAGCTCGATTCGACCGCTTTTTTGTCAGTCCTGTTTGTTCACCTACGCGAGCGGAAATTCTTACGGGAAGGNACCATGTAAGAGGGGGTGTTTACGACACCAGTNCTGGAGGAGAGCGACTGGATATTGACGAAGAAACCATCGCAGAAGTNTTCAAATCAGAGGGATACCAAACTGCAGCCTATGGTAAGTGGCACAATGGAATGCAGGCTCCTTTTCACCCNAATAGCCGNGGCTTTGACGACTATTACGGCTTTTGCTCTGGACATTGGGGAAATTATTATAATCCCTTANTGGAACACAATGGAAATNTGGTNAAAGGGGATGGATTCATCATCAATGATTTNACCCAGCACGGTATTGATTTTATCAAAAAAAATAAAAATCAACCTTTCTTTCTTTACCTTCCATACAACACTCCCCATAGTCCCATGCANGTACCAGACAGATTTTGGGAAAAGTATAANGACAAAGAACTTAGCCAAGAGGGAAGCNGTGGCCCATTCAAAAATCAAATTGANATTGACCATGCCCGAGCAGCACTGGCNATGTGTGAAAACATTGACTGGAATGTAGGNCGAATTTTAGATCAACTTCAAATCAGTNATCTNCANGAAAACACTATNGTTATATTTCTNTCCGATAATGGNCCAAACGGAAATCGCTGGAACGANGGNATGAAAGGAAGAAAAGGCAGTACNGATGANGGAGGNGTTCGCTCTCCCATGATCATCAATTGGCCTNGNAAAATTCCTCAAGGTANAATCATAAAAAAAATTGCAAGTGGAATTGACATACTCCCAACACTNAAGGACCTTGCTGGTTTAAAGTCCAAATCCAAAAAACCATTGGACGGANTNAGTCTTGAGCCTCTTTTAATNAAAGAAAACANCAAATGGGAGGACAGATATATTTTCAACTACTGGCGTGGTAAAATNAGTGTGAGAAATCAAAATTACCGTTTGGGNAATGAGGGTCAACTCTTTGATATGGTCAAAGACCCCANACAAACCACCAATGTGAGCGANNAAAAACCNCAAGTGCTNCNGGANTTGCTCCGAGCCANGNATCAATGGGAACAGACAGTATTGATTGAACTTCCCAAAAAAGACGAACGTCCATTTTATATTGGACATCCCAGCCTNCATACTACCCAAGTACCTGCAAGAGATGGAACGCCAANCGGNAAAATCAAACGCTCCAACCACTACCCNAATTGTACNTATTTCACCCACTGGGTCAGTGCCAANGATAGCATCTCATGGANNGCAGAAGTNCNTAAAGAAGGGGATTTTGAGGTAAANGTTTATTATAGCTGTGCGGAAGATGCAATAGGCTCAGTTTTCGAANTCAGTNTGGGAAAATCCAAAATCCAAGGAACAATCAAAGAAGCANACAACCCAGAGGAATTTGGTGCTGCAGAAGACAGGGTTATTCGAGCAGAATCTTATGTCAANGATTTTAAACCACTAAAANTTGGTACAATGCATNTNNAAAAAGGGAAAGGANCCTTNACGCTNAAAGCAGTTAAAAAAACAGGAGAAATGNTGATGGACTTTCGTTTAATGCTCTTCAAACGNATTTAATCAGNGTCTTTTGTCTTGGTTTTTTGCATTTGATTTCANAGGTTAAAAACAAAAATATTTCACTTTTTTTTTAACTTGTAANATTAAACTAAANTAGAAACCACATAATCTTNAAAGTTGAAAATAANCAAAATTGAAACCTACGTTCTTTCCAANAAACTGGACGANAGTTTTTTCTTTTCCCAATGGGANTATAACGAGAGGAGAATCTGTGTNGTGAAAATTACTACAGACCAGGATGTGTATGGNTGGGGTGAGGGNTATGGCCCTGCGGATGTAATTCAAAAAGGGATCNCATTNCTCGAACCCCTATTGATAGGAAATAACCCATTGGAAAATGAATCCCTATGGTTTGAAATGTACCGCAANACATTNGATTTCGCNAGGAGANGTGTACTTTTTGCTGCCATCAGCGCNATAGATATTGCCCTNTGGGACATAAAAGGNAAAGCTATGAATTTACCNGTGAGTANCTTATTNGGAGGACAACACCGAAATAAGGTTGTGCCCTATGCCACTGGACTTTACTTTTCAGAGAGTNAAACACTAGCAGAAGATNTGGTAGCAGAAGCCAAAAANTANGTCCACCANGGGTTTAAAGCCATCAAAATGAAATTAGGTTTATCCATCAAAGAAGATGTCCNAAACGTTAAAAATGTNAGAACTGCCATTGGCTACGAAATTCAACTCATGGTTGATTCCAATCATGCCTACTCCCTGAGAGAGGCNACAGAATTNGCCCGAAAAATAGAACCCTATGAAATCAGCTGGTTTGAGGAACCTGTTTCACCAGAGTTTTACGACCAGTATGCCCAACTNCGCAATAAAACCTCTATACCAATTGCCGGCGGGGAATGTGANTACCTGCGCTATGGTTTNCTNCAATTACTTCAAAACAAATCNGTGGACATTGCTCAAGTNGAAATTTGCTCCTCTGGGGGCCTAACNGAGGCGAAGCGAATCGCTAGNTTGGCCAGTAGTTTTGGTGTAGAGGTCATCCCCCANGTTTGGGGAACNGGNATTNGTTTTCATGCTGCTTTGCATTTTATTGCCAATATTGAACCTTTACCNGGAAGATTATTTCCNCCNGATATTTTTATAGAATACGACCGCACCGAAAATGCGATCAGAGATCGGCTNACCTTTCCAGCAGTGAAAATGGANAAAGGCTATATATATGTCCCCAAGTCCCCTGGTTTAGGTATTGATATAGACCCAGCCGCTTTAAAAGAATTTTCNACTACTNCATAGCCATATAAAGAAAAATGAATTTTGGATCACTAAAACTATATATTGACGGCCAATTGGTTGAAGCCACCAACGGAGGGAAACAAACCATTCTCTGTCCNGCCAACGAGGAAGCCATAGCGGAGGTTGCNTGGGCCGATGAGGCCGATGCACAAAAAGCACTAGAGGCTGCAAAAAAAGGATTTAAATATTGGTCTGTNCTGAGCTTGTCTGAAAGAACAGNATGGATGTCAAAAATACGNACGGCAATATTNGAGAAAGAATCCCTTTTGCGTCAAGCTATTATAAATGAAATGGGAAAAACTTATGCTGGCTCATACGAAGACATCGANGCCATCACNAACGCATTGGAGTTTTACCCCAAGGCCATGGCCAATATTAAAGACGAAANGATTCCCGATCAGGAAAATACCCACAGACATGTNATGGTGCATCAAGCAGCAGGGGTAGCCGTTGCATATTTGGCTTGGAATTTTCCATTNCTCAATGTGGGTTTTAAAATAGGGCCTGCNTTGGCNTCTGGCTGTAGCCTAATCATAAAACCCTCGGAAATGTCACCCATTTCCTCTTATCTACTCGGCGAGATTTTACATGATATTAAATTCCCNGCTGGGGTAGTCAATATATTGACAGGGCCGCCAGANAAAGTNGCAACGACCATGACCAAAAGTAATATCCCCAGTGTGGTNACNATGATTGGTTCNACACAAACTGGCAAACAAGTCATTGCTGACAGCAGNAGTAGTATNAAAAAACTAAGTATGGAATTGGGAGGCAANGCCCCCTTTATTGTNTTTGAAGACGCTGATATGAAGACCGCCCTTGATTTGGCCATCGNTGTCAAATTCGGGAATTGNGGTCAGATATGCGTAGCCGCCAATCGCTTTTTTGTTCACNAAAATATTTACGATGATTTTCTTACATCCTATGTTNATCGAGTNAAAAAACTNAAACTGGGTTTTGGTANAGACAGAGATNTAGATATGGGACCACTNGTNAACAGCCAAGGGCANAAACGTATGATGGATATTGTCTCCGANGCTGTCGCCAAAGGAGCCAAAATNGAAACGGGNGGAAAAGTCCCCNAGGGCTTTAATAAAGGATATTGGTTTGAACCCACTGTCCTTAGTAANGTTACCTCCGATATGCTNGCCTATCAAAAGGAGACCTTNGGACCCATCGCTCCTNTTTTTAAATTCGAGACAGAAGAGGAAGCNTTGAAANTAGCCAATGATACCGAATATGGGCTNGCCTCTTATCTATTCACAGAGGATGTTGAACGTCAGGCCCGATTTGCCAANGAACTNCAATTTGGNGAAGTACAAATNAACGGTGTTAAATACGCAATCTATCTGCCACACGGAGGAATCAAAAACAGTGGAATTGGTCATGACTGTTCTGTCTTAGCATTAGACGATTACCTCATCAAAAAAAGANTCACGACAAGCATTTAAATCAAAANAATTATGGANATTTTATTACCTTTTTTNCTGGTCNTCATAGCNAGCTTTTTTCAAGGAAGTTTCGGTTTGGGAATGAAGTACATGGAACCTCTCAAATGGGAGGNTTGGTGGATANTACACNTCACCATTGCCATGATTATTTTCCCCATNGCTTGGGCCATNATAGTTGTTCCNAATCTTTTTGAAGTCATTNGAAATGCCCCCNACGATGCAGTGTTTTTGGGAATGTTATTTGGATTTCTTTGGGGTGTGGGAGGAATACTCTTTGGAAAAAGCGTTCCCTATATCGGACTTTCTTTGACCTATGGAATTGTGATGGGTTTGGCAGCATCGGTAGGATCTATTATCCCACTNCTNCAAGTGGAAGNTGCCTNTTNGAANCCAGCCACTAACTATGTGATTATCGCTGTGNTTATCATGCTNGTAGGCGTTGCNCTNACTGCTAAGGCAGGTATTGAAAGAGATAAATTAATAGGCGATACCAACGACCCCTCCAACATGTCGAAAGGAATTATGATCGCTGTCAGTTGTGGAATCCTTTCTGCGCTNCTCAATGTNGGGTTTNCCAACGCAACTCCAGTAGCCNTGGAAGCAGAAAAAATGGGTGCCTTGACCCGTAANAGCAGTCTTGCTGCGTGGNTAGTTGTTCTATTAGGTGCATTTNTGATGAACTTTGGCTATGCANTATTCCTGNTATTTAAGAATAAAAGTTGGGATTCTTTCCAAGCNCCNGCTGCTAGGANTGCTTATAAATGGGCGATCTTANCNGGCTTATTTTGGTTTGCAGCGNTAGGAATATACGGACAAGGTTCTGCTCTAATGGGTACCATGGGTCCCATAATNGGATGGCCAATGCTTTTAGGTTTATCCCTAATCATTAGTAACATATGGGCAGTGCGTTCTGGAGAATGGAAAAATGCAAAAAAACCCTTTGAACTNATGTTAATAGGATTGGGCATTATTATTTTAGCCAGTAGTNTACTAGGATACTCCAANACCCTATCATAGTATGGAGAANCGCNTNGCTGGTTTTGGGGAACTTNTATTAAGACTTAGTCCANAAGGACATGANGATCTNATTNTCCAATCAGATGCTTTAGAAATGAGCTTTGCTGGGGCTGAGTTCAATATACTGGCCGACCTCTCCCATTGGGGACATCCTACCCAATTCATTACNGCTTTGCCCGAAAACCCGNTGGGNAAAAAAGCAATCATGTTCCTTCAGCAAAATGGAGTCGGTACAAAAAATATTAAGGTAGNTCAAGGGCGAATGGGTACCTATTTTATCGAACACGGTACCGCAATTCGAGGAACCCAAGTCACCTATGACCGAAAAAATTCCTCNATTACGCTNTGGNATTTGAGTGAAAAAGATTGGGAANANTTTTTAAAAAACAGTTCACATTTTGTCGTTACTGGTATTACGCCTGCTTTGTCTGCAANTTNTCAAAAATCTCTTTTGAAAGGATTAAANATAGCCCAAGAATTAAATTGTAAANTNGTTTTTGACCTTAATTTTAGACGCAGCTTATGGGACGCTAAATCCGCCNAAAAATCATTTTCGGAAATTCTTCCTTTTGTAAATATTCTTTTAGGGAATATCGGANCGGTTAACGACGTGTTCGAAGCCAATATTAAAACTAAAAATGATTTTGAAGCCTTGAACCANGGGACAAAAAATGCCATTGATTTTNCTTCCCATTTGGGNGATTTTGACACNATAGCAATGACAATTAGGCAACAAATNAATGCTACTGAAAATGTTTTAGGTGGAATGATAAAAGAAGGNGATAATNCATTGACAAGCCTTTCNATTCCAACAGCGATAAAAGATCGATTGGGAGGGGGTGATGCCTTTGCTGCAGGAATCCTTCACGGNAAGCTGTCGGGCTGGGAACTTCAAAANACNCTTAATTTTGCNACGGCATCTTTTGCCATTACCCAAACCCTCAAAGGAGATATNAANTACTTGAGTGAAAAAGAAATTCAATCATTGAGCNATGGCAACTTCANAGGCCACNTAAAAAGATAAAATATGACAAAAGCTACCCTATTAGATCTNCTGTTAGCCACAAAGATNATCGCNATAATNCGCTTGTCATCNTCAGACTCCGTTTTTGAATTGGCACAGGCAATTCATAAAGGNGGTATCAAAGCNATAGAAATTACCATGGGNACTCCCAATGCTCTNNAGGAGATCAATAAATTGTCTCAAATTGANGGAGTTATNCCCGGTGTNGGTTCCGTGATAGACNCAAAAACTGCCCAANCGGCAATTGAAGCAGGAGCACAGTTTGTAGTTACCCCCGTAAGTAAACCTGAAGTCATTCAAATGGNNCATCAATACGATAANCCNATACTCTCNGGTGCCTTGACNCCCTCTGAAATATTANAAGCCTTTGAGTGGGGTGCAGATGTGATTAAGCTTTTTCCNGCTGCCAATTTTGGCCTGTCTTATTTCAAATCCGTTAAGGCTCCCATGCCCCACCTGCCCATTATGCCCACTGGAGGAATAACAGTTGAAAATGCGGCCGAATGGCTCGCCAACGGAGCCGAATGCTTAGGAGTAGGAAGCTCACTTATCAATAAAAAANTAATAGCTGACAAGGATTTCGCAGGTATAACTGCTATCGCNANAGCCATGANAGATGCCATAAAAAATTAATTTTTCGATGAATTANAGGAGCTATTATTTATTNAAAANTTTTTGGTGTTTGATAATCTTNANGACTTTAGGCTGCGAAAANNCCAAAAAAGATTCTCCCAATGTATTGCTNATCATGATTGATGACCTTAACGACTGTNTNGAGACCTTAAAGGGGCATCCCCAAAGCTTGACACCCAANATTAGTAAACTNGCACAATCTGGAGTTNCTTTTCTCAATGCCCATACCAANGCCCCCATGTGTGGACCCTCGCGCTCNAGNATGATGATTGGCGTCTATCCCCACCGCTCTCTAAATTTTTTTCAGGACCCTTGGTACAACAATACAGTNTTAAATAACACCCGAACCCTTTCGGAACAATTCCGAATGGCAGGCTACCAAACCATAGGNACNGGCAAAGTGCTGCACCACCTAAAAAGAGAAAATTGGGATCATTATGAAAACCACGCCGACTACGGCCCGATGATATGGGACGGNGAAAACCGCTTTGCGCACCCAGATGTTCCCTCGCCNTTTTATGATATAGGNNNTGTTGATGGCTCCTTAGGGCCATTAATCAATTTGGAAGGAAGAACAAATAAATCAGGGNACTCCATCCAATGGATTTATGGCTACAGTAAAAATGGANTACTTCCCATGCGTTATGTTAACGAAGAAGATCGCGACCNNACTCCTGACGAGATGAATGCCGACTGGACTGCCCAAAANATAAAATCTCTTGCCTCCAAAACATTAGAAAAACCTTTTTTCTTGGCAGTAGGATTTCTNAGNCCTCACACCCCATTGATCGCTCCTCAAAAATACTTTGANTGTTTTCCNTTANATAAAATTGAAGTCAGCCTCAAAAAAAANAAAGATCAAGAGGACACCTACCTCGAGGTCTCTTATGAAAAAGNTCAAGTCTTTACCTTGGAAATGGGTGNGAAAATGTTCAACGAAATTGCTGCTTCCTATGGAAGTGAGGAGGCTGGTCTGAAACGATGGACACAAGCCTATCTTGCNTGTGTAGCAGCAGTGGATGAAAATGTAGGGCAAGTGATGAAAGCCCTGAATGAAAGCCCGTTCAAAGCNAACACCATAGTCGTATTGGCCTCGGATCATGGCTTTCACATGGGAGAAAAGGACTATTTATACAAAAACTCATTATGGGAAAAAAGTACTCGAGTACCCCTAATCATGAGAGTTCCAGGGGTCACTAAAGCCAACACCTTAATTAATAAAGTGGTATCACTGATTGACGTTTACCCCACCTTGATTGATTTGTGTGGACTGTCTTTAGAAACCCAAAAGAATGAAAAAGGTCACCCAATTGAAGGATCCAGCATGAGAGAGCTNTTGGAAAACCCNACCGCCCAAAGCTGGANAGGAGANCGCCCAGCCTTAACAGTTGTTTATGCGGGGGNAAAATATGAAGGCAAGGCAGACATGCAGCACTACGCTATCAAAACAGATCGNTATCGCTATATACTCTACAACANTGGNAAAGAGGAACTTTANGACCATNAGANCGATCCCAACGAATGGATNAATCTTATTTTNTCTATGGATACTGANACCTCACTNCTTGTTGACCTGCGAAATAAAATGGCCAAAATGGTCGNCCCAATTCAATTNAATGGATTAAAAAATAAAACNNTNNAATNATGCNAAAAANAAAACATTTTCTCTTCATATNTCTTTTTTGTACNCCCTTTTTGTTTGCCCAAAAAGAAATTTCATTAAACGGCGATTGGGAGATTATTTTTGATCACCAAAATGAGGGCGCAGAAGCCCGATGGCANGAAAATGAAGTNTTTCAAAANATNGANAACAAAAGAAAAATCNNAGTCCCCAGCAGTTGGGAATTGATTGAACAAGACTATGAAGGGGTAGCNTTTTACCGCTANACCTTTGAAGTGNCCAAAGACTGGGAGGGAAAGATCATNCGNTTACAATTTGATGCGGTAAACTACCTTTCAGAAATCTGGCTCAACGATGATGTAGTCGGTTTCCANGAAGGAGGATTTACCCCATTTGAGTTTAGGGTGGACAATATGATCCNGGTAGGNAAAGAGAATGTCTTAACCCTCAGAGTNGTNGGACCCATCNTTTTATCAAATAAAAATATNGATGGGGTTACTGCTTTGGAAACACCCCAATGGAGAGGGGGTCTTTCNGGAGGTATATGGCAAAATGTGAGATTGATAGCCTCTGGAAATACCTATGTNAAAGATGTTTTTATCGANCCCAACATTCACGACAATNCNGCTACTTTTCACATTNCAATAGATCACACTGAAATAAAAGGGGATTCANCNGATATTGAAATTCATTTATCCGAAGCCTCTAATATCNAAAATNATGTTACCTNTTATACTGAAACNCTAAAAGTAGANCCAGGGTTGAATGAACACAAAGTGGTCATCAAAATCCCTGANGCAAGATATTGGTCNCCTGATNACCCTTTTTTATATCAAGCCAAGCTAGAGATAAAAAACAAACAAAAAGTTTCNGATGATTGGNATCATCGTTTTGGATTACGNGAGCTAACCATCAAAAACCAAGATTTTTANCTGAACGGAAAACGCATTTATATCAAAGCTTCTTTTTTCGAGGGCCTTTACCCAAANAGCATTGCTTATCCAGACTCTGAGGAAATGGCAAGAAAAGAAATCCGCTTGGCCAAAGAAGCAGGTTTTAATATGATCCGCCCNTGGCGTCACCCTACCTCTTCTATGTGGTTGGATTTGGCCGACGAAATGGGAGTCATGGTTGTGGGCAGCCCTGCCTTGGAATGTATGAGACTTCCCTTATCCTCTCCCTATCTTCCCTCTAGGGTTAGCCGTGAGATTGAACAAACCCTGCTCAAAGACCGAAACCGCACCTGTATTGTTCAGTGGGAATTGTTCAACGAATTGCACAGGCCGGTATTAACTCAACTCATGCGGCCAATGGCAATGCTGNGTCGCGACCTAGACCCNACNCGCCTNATCTTAGACGAATCTGGAGGTTGGGCNTTTGGTGCTAATATGTACTTACCCTACGAAAAAGAACCCACTAANTTTAANGACATACANAATTATGCCGGTCCCTATATTAATGAGAAAATCTANAACAGCTATGTGACCATGGCCATGACTGAGGAAGAAAAAAAGGNACGAGGCATGGGCAAATTTAAAAGAGAAGGAAGATCAAAAGTAGTCCCNGGTATNATGTCTTTTTTATCAGAGTTGGGCTATGGAAGTTTGGCAGAATTGGTGTCNNTNAACAGAAAGTTTGAAGCGCATGGGAATCCNCTGACTCCAGCTTATCGCTACCACAAGCGATTGCATGAGGAACAACAACAAATGCTAATTGAAACTGGACTAAAATCCCTTTACCCAGACATGAAAAAATTTTATCTCGANCAACAACACGTCCACGGAACTGCCAACAAAAGAATGATTGAGGCTATNCGNTCCAATCCTTANATTGACGGCTACTGTGTTCATGCCTTNACCGGTGGCGATTGGATATTGGGCGCGGGACTTCTGGACCTCTGGCGTAATCCTAAGTCNTATGCCTATNAGGCCACTAAAGCTGCCAACCAACCTCGTATTATTTCCGTAAGNACAATNCCAAGAAATNTTTATGCTGAGCANGGGATGAGCTTGAAAATCACNGGTATNAATGATNTAGAAAANNTTGCNGCCANTTATGAAGTTTCAATCCAATCAAAAGATGGCAATGAAGTCTTTAGAAACAATTTTAAATCCGATTGGAAAACNGGAATAAGTTCTTTATTCAATAAAAAAATCAACACCGANNANTGGAGCGGTTATTATACCGTTAGGGTNAAAGTAAGNGACCANAGATATCANGTGTTGACCGAAAATTTTATAGATTTTGAAGTCTTCANTCAAGANGATCTTAAAGCACCAACAGGAAAAGTGGCCGTCCTAGATTTCAAAGGACATTTAAAAAATTTCCTCAAAAANAACAATATAAAAAANGTTGATTTTNATTCCAACACTCCCCAAGATGTTCCCGTATTGGTCAGTACNCANAAAGCTGAAAACGACGATGANCTCAAACNTTTTAANCGCCTTTTGAAGTTTGTAGAATCGGGAGGCACTGCTGTTTATTTGGATCGTTTGACGGACAGCGTCAAAATCGAAAATACAATAACTCCATTCACTACCCGNGTGCATCCCTCNAAAGGTNTATGGACCTGTATTCCACATNTNGCNAAGGAACACCCNATTTTAGANGGACTTCAAAACAATGGNTTTTTGAGAAATAGCTATGAAAATATTTGGCCNAAAAAAAGCTTNNGAGACCTCANAGTTAATGGGGTNCGGGTTNAGGAAAANCCCCTNGTGGCCTCAATTGCTTTTGATTGGTTTTCTNGGGNACACAAAATGGGATACAGTGGNCCTGGACCATCGTGGTGGGGGGCGGATATGACTTTTGTCTCNTTTAAAAAAGGACAATATCTATTGTCTCAATTTGAACTATTAGAAAACTTAGGNAAAGANCCTGTCGCAGACAGAATACTNTTTAACATCATNAGATTTTTNAACGCTAAAGATTAGACNATGAAACNTAGTTTTNTTCTNCTNATCATTTGTTTTATATGCTCACCAANCCTTACTGGTCAANAGCTATGGGAAACGGGAGCAGTAAAAGGAATTTGGTCCGNTCCCAAAGAANCAATTAACAGTAAGGACTGGAAAGCTCAATGGATATGGCTGAGTGAGGAGAGCCCGATGATGTTGAGCCGAAAAANTTTTGAGCTGGGGGGNCAACCTCAAAAAGCAGTGCTTAAAATTACCGCTACNTCNCAATACAAACTCTACATCAATGGTCAGTATATCATTAAAGGTCCTGCTAGAAGTGCTCCCCATCATCAATCCTTCGATCAGTTAGATATTACTCNATTACTCGAAAAAGGAAGGAATACCATCGCTGTTAAGGTGCATTANCAAGCTGGAAAACAATCTTATCATTTTGAGGGNAGACCGGGCTTATTNGCCCAACTAAATATGTCTTTTGAGTCAAATGAAGNAATCCTCGTTACAGACGAAAGCTGGAAAGTAAAGGCCGATCCCAGTTGGGATANCACTGCTCCAGTAATCAATCGTTTTCAGGATTTTGTGAACGATAAAGTTGACCTAAGACAAAAAATAGATGGNTGGTATAACCGTACTTTTGACGATCTTGANTGGNTAACCCCAACATTGNTATANAGAAANGANGGTTGGCCCGCCCACCAAAAAAACAACTTAGCAGGCGCCACCACCCTTCCTTGGGTGAACCTTATCCCAAGAGACNTGCCCTATCTTAAAGAAACCGATTTGGTNACGACAAACCTGATCAAAGCAGAACAAATTGACATCCCCAATATTGATGAAATGTTACCCATTTCGGTTGAAAANTATNCAGACCCTAAGTTAAATGCACAAGCACCATTTATTTTAAAAGCTCCAAAAAAAGGAAAAGCGTGGATGCTCATGTATGATTTTGGAGAGATCATTAATGGAACCCCTCGACTGTTTATGGAAGGTGCCAAAGGAACACANGTGGACGTNCTTTNCTCTCCTTTTCAAATCAATGGTTTTTTTAACCATACCGTTTTACATTCCAACTTTAGAGATCAACTCACCTTATCCGGAGGGCTGGATCAATGGGAGTCCACCTACTTTAAACCTTCACGATATTTGGTATTGGTCATTCAGTCTGAAAANCCTGTAAAAGTAATTCANGTGGGGAGCCGTAGANTNGAATACCCTTTTGANNGACNGGGAGAAATCCAATGCATNGAAGCCCCTTGGGTACTTCGTTATTACNATGCGACTGACAAAACTATAAAAGTCTGTACCACNGATGCTTANACGGACAACTATAGAGAGCGNAGACAATACGCACAAACAGGTTATTATGGTGCCATGGGNAATNATTGGATTTTTGGTGACACGGCACTGCAACGTCGNTACNTGATACAAACCGCTCAAGAACANGAGGCCAACGGTATNATGCCGGCATATGCCCCACTCAAAAGTGACGATTATATGATCATACTNGACTCCAATTTACTTTGGNTNAGAAGTCTATATCAATATTACCTTTTCTCTGGGGATCGTNTCACCACCACAAAATTATTNGACANTGCCCNCAAGCTCATGGAATTAATNCACAGTTTTACGGATAGATTGGGATTAATCAACAAGCCTCCCTACCCCTACTGGCTGGATCATGCGAATTTNGATCGTGCAGGAGCAAACTTTACTTTAAATGCCCATTACCTTGGNGCNCTNGAAGATTTCTCTCAACTTTTGAANTGGCTAGANGAAGATGAAGTGGAACTTTATGAAGAAAGAGCCAATCTTTTGAGAGGNGCATTGAGANAATACTTTTGGAGTGCAAAAGAGGGGCTNTTTGCAGATGCATTATTGGAATCCGGTCTTTCTCATAAGTATAGTGAGCATNCCAACGGGATGGCNCTGGCCTTAAAAATTGCCAATGCTGATCAGGGAAAATCAATTGTNGAAAAAATTNTGNCAGANGACCCCAACCTATTTATCAAAAGATCAACAGGNATGACCATAGTTACCCCAGCACTTTCCTATTTTCTGCACCAAGGNATTGCTTANTATGGANATGTAGATGAGTCATTTGATTTGCTGCGCAAAAGATTCGATCATATGCTGGCCCCTCAACACAANGGAACTTTATGGGAGGAATGGTGGCTGAACGGCACTGGTAGAAGTGGAAAATTTGACCCTAGACAAACTCGTTCAGATGCTCAAACCGAAAGTGCTTTTATTCCTGCTCTTTTTGCCGAATTTCTTTTGGGAATAAAACCTTCAAAACCNGGGATGAGAGAGATGAGTATTGAGCTACCNCAAACNAAAATCAAAAAAATAAGCTCNACAATNCCCTCNCCCATNGGATGTATNTCAGTGAAATGGANNCGTGCTTTGAATNAAAATAAAACCCTTNAGCTTGACATACCNAAAGGAATGGAAGTCAAGCTGNATGTAAAAAGCCTAAAAATACCNCANGGAANATCTTTACGCATCAACGGTGTANAGATTTCAATGGTANCTTATTATACTATTTCCTCGGGAAAATGGGAAGTAGTTTTCTGANCTATTTNAGTTCTAGTTTNTCGGTTTTCCCATAATCATCCCCTCTAATNGCCTCAAAAGCGGCCAACATCTCTTGCAGTTTTTCAGGTTGGGTGTCTGCCAAATTATTTTGCTGTCCAATGTCCTTTGCAATGTTGTACAACTGAAAATCGGAATCATTTCCTAATTCAATTTGTACCATATCGTTNAGTGCAGGNCCCTCGTAGGGNGGAATCATTACCCAATCTCCTTTTTTAAAGGCAGTTCTAGAGGTGGCTTCAATCACCATCTCATTTCTACCNTCATCAGATTTACCCATCAATAANCCAAGCAAAGGTTTGCTATCGTTAGTCCTGATCTCACTNCCCACCAATTCCGCTAATGAAGAAAAAATATCCAATTGACTAACCATAGCATNTGAAANTCCAGGTTGTATCTTTCCATTCCAATAAGTAAAAAATGGNACGCGTGTTCCAGCTTCAAAAAGGCTATATTTTCCNCCTCGNAAGGGCCCCGCNGGCATGTGATTGCCATTTTTTACATCGGAATCGTCATAGTAACCNTCATTNAAAACTGGNCCATTGTCACTAGAAAAAATGATCAACGTATTTTCCAAAATACCTTCAGCCTCCAAAGTTTTTTTCAATTCNCCNAAACACCAATCGGCTTCTACGATAGCATCTCCTCTAGGGCCCAATTCTGANANNCCTTCAAANCTTGGATGAGGAGTTCTTGGCACATGAGGTTGCTGCATNGGATAATANAAAAAGAAAGGTTTTNNCTTGTGATCTTTGATGTATTTTTGNACGCCATTCAAAAAATGATCTGCCATATCGATATCACTCCACTTGGCCGCATCTCCCCCTTTCATAAAACCAATTCTAGGAATACCATTGACGATGCTGCTATTGTGGCCGTGATGCCANTTCATGGTCAACAGTTCTGGATTATCAAGTCCCGTGGGNNCTCCTTCAAAATTCTTTTTATAATTTACTTCTATNGGNTCGTTAGGGTCCANTCCCACTACGTGACCATCNTCTATATATACGGTAGGCACCCTGTCTTGAGTGGCTGCCAAAATATAGGAATANTCAAAGCCAACCTCGTTAGGTCCAGGACTCACTAATTCGTTCCAATTCACATNTCCATTACCCAAACCTAAATGCCATTTNCCAATGATAGCGGTTTGATAGCCCTCTTGTTTNAGCATTTTTGGNAGGGTCATCTGGTCTGTACCAATTATTAATGGAGCNGTACNAGCAAGGATTTTCGCTCTTTTTTCACGCCAAGGATACACTCCTGTTAACAGCGNGTATCTACTCGGGGTACAAGTCGCAGAAGTAGCATAGCCGTTATTGAATCGCATNCCTGCCAATGCCATGGCATCCATATTGGGNGTTTGTAATTTNNCNGCTCCGTTATAACTAACGTCTCCATATCCCAAATCGTCCATATAGACAATAANAATATTGGGTTTTNNNGGGNTTTTTANCTCATTACANGATGTAAAACTTAAANTAAAAANTAAAATNATAGCGGTATANTTGAATTTTAATAGCATAGTTNTAANATTATTTCNTTGTGACNTCAAATTAATGATTTATAACTATTTTAGNGAAATTTATTTTTCAAANCATNAAAAAATAGCCTAAAAATTAAATTTACTTCAATCCAAATACTCTTNTTTATTGCGCTATTGAGTTGTGAAAATCNATCTCAAAANATNNTTAATGAAAAATTACCAAATGTAATTGTAATAATGACAGATGATTTGGGTTANATTGATGTAGGTTTTAATGGCAGTNTAGAAATACCCACCCCCAACATTGACCGTATTGCCCAAAAGGGGGTTAAGTTTACAAATGGCTATACACCCTACCCTGTTTGTAGTCCTAGCCGAGCAGGTTTTATTACTGGGCGATACCANCAGCGTTTTGGCTATGAAAGAAATGCACAATACCGCCCCAATGACCCCAATATGGGTTTACCCCAAACGGAAAAAACCATTCCNGAAGTAATAANCNAAGTTGGATATACATCGGGTGTGATTGGCAAATGGCATTTNGGGGCNCATNTTTCNAATCATCCACTNAATCGNGGGTTCGATTTTTTTTATGGACACTTGGGTGGAGGACACCGATATTTTCCNNAGGAACTCACNATAGAGGACAGTTATTCCATCAGTGATGAACCTTTGAGTTANAAAACTTGGATTATGAGAGATCACAAACCAGAAAAAACAGACGAATACTTGACAGATGAGTTTTCAAATGAGGCNGTAAAGTTCGTTGATAAAAATAAAGAAGGTCCTTTNTTTTTGTACTTGGCCTACAACGCNCCCCANGGACCTCTTCAAGCCACTCGAAAATATCTNGATCGGTTTGACCATATCGAAGACNAAAAAAGAAANACTTATGCTGCAATGGTCAGTGCTGTTGATGATGGTGTGGGGAGGATTCTNGATCAATTGGAATCTTCTGCAATCGCTGAGAATACNATCATTTTCTTTTTTTCAGANAACGGAGGTCCCGAACCCAAAAATGGNTCAAACAANGGCCCACTNAGAGAAGGGAAATCTTCCATTTATGAAGGGGGNAANCGCGTTCCATTTGCAATGCANTGGACTGNGGAAATTTCGCCTATGGTTTATGATAATCCTGTTTCGAGTTTAGATATACTGCCTACCATTGCTGAATTGACAAATGCACCCATTGCAGANAATAAACCATTGGATGGAGTGAATATCATTCCCTATCTCAAAGGGGAAAAACAAGGGAAACCTCATCCCATTCTTTATGTTAGGAAATTTGATGAAGACCTTTATTCTGTNAGAGACNGAGATATGAAATTAGTGACCAAAAAAAAGAATAGTGTAAAAGAGTTGTTCAACCTCGGTGAGGATATGGGTGAAGAAAACNACTTAGCAAATAGATTTCCTGAGGAGGTTCAAAGATTGGACTCTCTNCGTCAAATTTGGGATGCTCAANTGATCGACCCCATTTTCNTGGGATTGATTCATACTGACCGATGGCANAAAAAGTTAANGGANATCCANAAATAAAAAAGTGGGAGTGAAAATTCACTCCCACTTTTTTTNNANANANCANTAATATTGATTTATTGAACCTTAAANCCTTGTGGGTTTTGAACTAGTTTACTAGTTGCAATNGCCTCAGCGGGGATTGGTGTNATATATTGATCCTTGGTGGGTTGTCTNACTAATGGAACCTGTTCNGTGGGATCTCTTCTNAAAGTAGCAGTCTCTAATGATTCTGTTCTGATCAAATCAAACCATCTTTTGTGCTCTGCTGCTAGTTCCCATCCTTTCTCAGTAACGATGTCATTNNCGCTAGCAGAGGTAACNTCAACAGTTGGNTTAGANGTCAAGGGGTCNAGACCTGCAGCTCTTCTTTTAACCTGATTTAATGCTTCTAATGCAGAGGCATCTAATGNTCCAGATGCCGCTTTGGCCTCTGCGAAAATCAATAGCACTTCGGCATAACGGTANACCTCGATAGGTCTGAANCCCATAGTTCTTCCCACAACTGTCAAATCTTCAGATGCGGTAAACTTCCCATACATTGGGTGAAATCTCTNGGATACNCTCCACTCAANTGTAGCTGGAGNTTTAGTGATAATTTTTCCANCAGCAAAACCACGATTGGGAATATCAGTTACGAAAGTTGCNTCTTTTCTTGGACCATCAGGAAAGTCTCGAAAGAATTGCAATTCAGGATACATATCCGACCATCCTCTTGCCATGTGAAAACTNGTNGCNGCTGGNTGCCCATTNCTGTGATCTTCTTCTTTTGAAAACTGGACAGAGAATATGCTTTCTCTGCTATTGGCGTTCTCNAACAACCATAATTGATCAATGGGCAACAAAGAGTGGTAACCCATATCTATTACCTCTTTTGCTTTAGNGGCGGCCAAGGTGTTTTTGGAANTGTCTTTTACTGGCCAACCTGCCCATGTCAGATATAAATCAGCAAGGATTGTTTTGGCAGCTGCTGCNGAGGCTCTTCCCACATTCGAAGTTGCTCCAGGAGCNGGCAAATTAGCCTCAGCATACAACAAGTCNGCCTCGATATGTTGGTAGTTTTCCAATACGGTTGCACGTTGCTCGTCACCAGTAGGGGTCATACCATCTANTATNATCGGCATGTTTCCATGTTCTCTGACGAGTTGAAAGTAAGCAAATGCTCTTAAAAATCTAGCCTCACCCTCAACGACTGACTTTAAAGCATCTGGAGCACTAGAAGTCTTCAATCCCTCCACTAGTGAATTGGCGTGGTATATAACCTTCCAGAACCCTTTCCAATCCCAGTCCAGCCAATTTACCTCAGAGTTTTCTCCATTACCATAGTTNAATCCATCAAAGACTCTTAATGGAGCTTTGTTTCCTCCCCACCATGTAGTGATGTCATCAGATCCAAAAGTATTGGTTCTCATAAAGTGAGGGTTTTTAAAAGTTTGTTGAAGTTCTTTATACACTGGTGTCAGTGCAGCCNCAAGATCTCCTTCCGACTGGAGGTTATCTAGTGATAAGATTCCACTTCTGTCCTCTTCTANGTCACTACAAGAGAAAACAAATAAAAACGAAATAATAATTGTAAATATTTTATNNGTGTTTTTCATNTCTAATTTTTTTTAAAATGTAAGATTAAATCCAACTGAAAATGATCTCGAAATCGGAAAAGCATTTAAGTCGATTCCAAGGTCAACATCAGAATTTCCTGATGCTGTAGATACTGGATCAAAACCAGAGTAATCTGTGATGATGA